>JBPBQU010000358.1:0-13667 GCA_050955085.1 Janthinobacterium lividum
TGCGTGCCGCCATGCGGCAGGACCCCGATGTCATCCTCGTCGGCGAGATGCGTGACCAGGAGACGGTGAAGGCCGCGCTGTCGGCGGCCGAGACGGGCCACTTCGTCATGTCGACGCTGCACACCATTGACGCGGCCGAGACGATCTCGCGCATCATCGACTTCTTCCCCCCGCACGAGCAGAAGCAGGTGCGCATCGCGCTCGCAGGTTCGCTGCGCGGCATCGTCTGCCAGCGCCTGGTGCCCCGCGCGGACGGCCAGGGCCGTTGCGTGGTCATGGAGATCTGCGTGAACACCGGCCGCATCGCCGACGCGATCGCGGACCCGGAGAAGACGAGCCACATCACCGACCTCATCCGTGAGGGCGGTTTCTACCACATGCAGACGTTCGACCAGCACCTCGTCACGCTGGTCCGTGACGGCGTCGTGACGCTGGAAGACGCGCAGCAGGCCGCGTCCAGCCCGCACGACCTCGCGGTGGAACTGCGTCGGTTGGGTCTCGTCGTCTGAGTCGCCTCAGGTGCCTGCGGCGTCGTCCTGCGGGACGTCTCGTCAGGGGGTCAACGCCTGCGCAAGCAACCGCTCCGCCGCGCCTCGATCGCCGCTGACGGCGAACCCCGGTTCGTCCAGGCGGGCCCGGCGCCACAGCAACCGGGCCAGATCGACGTCGCTGCCGGTGATCACGGCGAGGACCGGTCCTGCCCCCAGCAGGCGAGGGCCACCTGGGCCGCGCAGTTCTACGGCGAACGAGGGTCGGGGGGCGCGTCCCAACCGCACCTGCCGGGGGTGCACGGTGTCGAGGACCTCGGCGACGCAGTCTGCGGCGACGGAGTCTGCGGCGATGGAGTCTTCGACGCGGGGGTGGCGCCCCAGCGCGTCCATCAGGTCCAGACGGTGCACGAACGTCTCGTGCAGCTGCCGTCGCGCCCAGTCCGACGTGTCACCGGCGCCCACGAGCGTGACGCAGGGGCGGGTCGGTGCGGCCAACGAGGTTCGCAGGGTCGCGGCGGCATCCGCGTAGAGCGTGACCAGATCGCCCGTATCCGGGAGGTCGGCCTCATTCGGGCCCGGTGAACCCGGTGTCGTCCAACTCATCGCGGTGGCCCACCGGTGCACGGCCGCGAGGTGGCGCACGAGGTCGCGCACCCGCCATGGTGCGCAGGACGGGACGGGTGCGTCGACCTCTCCCGGGCGGGCACGACTCAGGGTACGCAGGAACTCCTGCTGTTCTGCCTCGAGCGCTTCGCGATGGTTCAGCACGCGCCGGGGGTCCGGATGCTGGTGCGTCGTGACGCTGGTGAGGGAGGTCATGTCCCCAGCGTGGATCCGGTGAGATGCTCCGCACGAGTGGCAGTGGTGTCGCTGTCCGTCGAGATCCTGCCAACTGCAGGCGGCCCTGGCACACTGCCTTCATGGGTCAGCTGCGCGATGTCGCCGTCGTGGTGGGCGAGGCGTTCTCCGCGTTCGAGTTCTCCATCGCGTGCGAGGTGTTCGGGATCGACCGCACCGACGACGGCGTCCCGGCCTTCGACTTCGCGGTGTGCTCCGAGGACGCCGGGCCGCTGCGGTCGCAGCAGGGTTTCAGCTTGACCGCCGACCACCGACTCTCCCGCCTCGCCTCCGCCGACCTGATCGTGATCTCCCCCTCCACCCGCCCGCACGGGCCGGGTGGTGCAGAGCTCGACGAGCAGCTGCACGCCGCCCTCGCGCGGGGCGCCACCGTCGCGAGCTTCTGCAGTGGGGCGTTCACGTTGGCGCGCGCCGGGTTGCTGGACGGTCGGCGGGCGACGACGCACTACCGACACGCCGAACAACTGGCCCGTGAGTTCCCGCTCGTCGAGGTCGTCCCCGACGTCCTCTACGTCGAGGACGGCCCCGTCGCGACGAGCGCGGGCACGGCCGCCGGTATCGACCTGTCCCTGCACCTCGTCCGGGCGCACCTCGGCAGCGCCGTCGCCCGCGCCATCGCGCGGCGGATGGTCGTGCCTCCGCACCGCGACGGCGGCCAGGCGCAATACGTCGAGGCGCCGCTGCGGCCCTGCGCGGACGAGTCGCTGGCCCGGGCGCTGAGCTGGGCGAGCGAGCACCTCGCACAGGACATCGGCGTCGCGGCATGGGCTCGGTGGGCAGCGATGTCACCGCGCACGTTCGCCCGTCGCTTCCTCGCCGAGACCGGCGTCACACCCCACCGGTGGCTGCTCGAGCAACGCACCGCGTCGGCCCGGTTGCTGCTCGAGGACGGCGACGAGACCGTCGAGGAGGTGGCGCGTCGCTGCGGTTTCGGCTCTGCGGCGATGCTGCGCCAGCACTTCCTGCGGTTGGTGGGGACCACGCCCACGGCGTATCGCCGCGCCTACCGGGGTGCTCGCAGCCCCGAACCCAGCAGGTCGCTGCTGCCGGCGGGCGCGTGAGCACGCCGCGGACCCCAGGACGCCCGGGGCGCAGCGCCTCGCGCTCCGTCTGGTTGCGGTCGTTGTTCCGCGACGTCCAGGGGCGGTTGCAGGGTCATGACCTCTTCCTCGTCTCGGCCGGCGTGACGTTCTACGCGGCCATCGCCCTCGTACCGTCCCTGGTCGTCACGGTCCGCCTGCTCGCTTCCATCGTGGGCCCGGCACGCGTCATCGAGCTCGGGTCCTCCATGGGGGAGGCGTTGCCCGCGGCCCAGGGCGCGGGCCACGTCGTCCGCGGGCTGATCGGCACGGCCGTCGACGTCCGCTGGCTCGCCGTGCTCATCGCCCTGATCCCGGCGACGGTCTACGGCGAGGGTTTGCGGCGTGGGCTCGCGCGGGTCAGTGTGCGCGGTGGCGAGACCGTCCCGCCGCCCATGCACGGACGCACCGGTGCCTGGCGGGTGCGGCTGCGGGCCGCGCCCCTCCTGTTGCTGGCCCCGGTGGGGCTCCTCGCGGTGCTGGAGGTGGCACCCCTGCTCGTCCGCCTCTTCTCCGCGGGCGGGATCGGGTCCCCGGCGCTCGCGGTCTACGTCGCGCTCAACGTCGACTGGCTCGTCGTCTCGCCTGTGCTCGTCTACGTCTACCGCGTGATCGGCCCCGTCCGGCCGGGCTGGAAGGCGTCGCTGTGGGGGGGTTACGCCACCGGGGCGTTCGTGTCGGGTTTCCTGCAGGGTTTCGTGCTGTTCCTCGCGATCCCGGTCGACCTGGGCTCACCCTTCGGGGGATACACCCAGGTGGGGGCGGCGGTCGCGGTCTGCCTGTGGTTGTGGTTGTTCACGGCCCTGACCGTCTACGGCTACGCGATCACCCTCGAACTGCAACGTCGCTTCGTCCGCCCGCCTGATCACCAAGCTGCACCGCGACCGCGAGAGCGGGTTCACCGCAAGGTCGTCTGAGACACCTCGACGTGGGGACCGGTGTGACCGAGCCGGACCCGACGGCAGGTGCGCCCGCTAGCCTGGATCCGTGAGTGGTGACCTGCAAGCACGGGTCGAGCGGCTCTACGTCTATCCCGTCAAGGGCCTGACGCCACAACCCCTCGGTTCCGTCCGGCTCAGCCGCGGCCAGGGGTTCCCGCACGACCGGACCCTGGCGCTGGCCCGTCCGGGCGGGAGGTACGAGCCCGGCATGCAGCACGGGATCTCCAAGCGGGAGTTCTTCGTCCTTCTCGCGGAGGAACGCCTCGCCGGGTTGCAGACCCACCTCGACGTGGTCACGGGGGTCTTCACCGTGGCGGTCCGCGGTCACGAGGTGTTGCACGTCGACCTCGGGAGCGACGTGGGACGGCAGGGGTTGCTGGACTTCTTCGCCCGGGTCCTCGACCTGCCCGACGGGGTCGTGCCCGTCCTCGCCCGCGACGAGGGACGCCGGTTCACCGACACCGCGCCCACCTCCGATCGGGAGATGAACTTCGTCTCGCTGCTCAACCTGGCCTCGGTGCGCGACTTCGCCCAACGCGTAGGCGCCGAGGTGGACCCGTTGCGCTTCCGCGCCAACATCCACCTCGACGGCCTCGACGCCTGGTCGGAACTCGATCTGGTGGGACGGGAGTTCACCCTCGGAGGGGTGCGTCTGCTGGGGACGAAACCCACCGAGCGATGTGCGGCCACCGAGGTGGGACCGGGTTCGGGCCGTCGCGATCTGGCGGTGCCGCAGTTGCTCTCGCGTACCTACGGGCACGAGGTCATGGGTGTCTACGCCGAGGTGCTCGAGGACGGCGTGCTGCACGAAGGGGGTGGGCTGGTTGGCTGACGTCCTGCGCCTGGAGGTCGCCGAGCGCACCGAGCTGACCTCCTCCGTGGTCCGCTTCGTGCTGCGCGACCCCGCGGGCGCCGAACTCCCCGGGTACCGCGGTGGCGCCCACGTCAGGGTGAGGACCCCGTCGGGGGAGCGGCGCAGTTACAGCCTGGTGGAGCCCGGTTCGCGACGACCGGGTGAATACGTGATCTGTGTGCGCCGCAGCCCGGAGGGACGCGGCGGTTCGGTGAGCATGCACGACGACGTCTCGGTGGGTGACGTGCTCGACGTGACCTGGCCCGCCAACACCTTCGCGCTGCGGCGAGCGAAGCGGTACCTGTTCATCGCGGGCGGCATCGGGATCACCCCCGTCCGCGCGATGGTCGGGGAACTGCGCGCCCGCGGCGGGGTCGAGGTGCGGGTCCTCTACCTCTCCCGCGCGGCCGAGGAGACGGCGTTCCTGGACGAGTTCAGCGCCGACGGCGGCCTCGTGCACCACAGTGGCGTGCACGGCCGCCTCGACCTCTGGCCCTACCTCGAGAAACCCGACGACGACACCCGGGTCTACTGCTGCGGCCCGACCCCGCTCATCGACGAGGTGCTCGCGTTGACGATGCACTGGCGCCCGAGTCGCGTCCACGTCGAGGACTTCGCGGGCATCGACGCGCTGGGTGGCCGATCGGCCCCGTTCACGGCGCGCTGGGAACCCTCGGGTGCCCGGGTCGAGGTACCCGCCGACCGTTCGTTGCTCTGGGCGCTGCGCGGTGCCGGGGTCGACGTGGAGTCCTCCTGCGAATCGGGAACTTGCGGGACCTGCCGGGTCCGCCTGCTCGCCGGTGACGTCGAGCATCGCGACCTCGTGCTCACCGACGACGAGCGCGCCCGGTTCGTCATGCCCTGCGTGTCCCGCGCGGTGGGTGGCGAACTCGTCCTCGGGCCGCTCTGATCGCCGTCTCGACGTCAGTCCGCAAGATTCAGCTTCGGGACGAAATGGGACGGTAACTCATCGGCCTGCGAGCTTCTCGCCTGGTGGGGTGAGTGAGCCGATCCCCTGCACGACGGACATCCGTGACGGCGTCAGCGGCGCGATCGCCGCGGCCCCTGTCGCCACGCCTCGAGGGCGTCGCGCTGCTCGGCGAGAGCTTGCCGGCCCGCCGGGGTGAAGGCCGTCCGCATCGAGGCGTCGATGGTGTGCACGCCGCCTGAGCGGTCCAGGACGCTCACGATCCGGCCGAGCTGGGCGGGATTGCCCGTCGGGCGTCCCACCTGGACGCTGCGAAGCGCGGCGCGGTCGAGGCGGCGGCTGGACAGCACGTTGCGGACCACCAGGACGTCACCGTCGGTGAACGCCCGCGCCCGCCAGGTGCGGACGCAGATGACCTCGCCGAACACCGCCATGATGACGACGACGACGATCGAACCGGGTTGTGAACGCCAGGCCAGCAACCCGAAGACGATGCACAGCGCGATCCACGCGACACCGAAGACCGCCACGTAGACCCGCCACCCGATCGGCACCCGCAGGTCCACCCCGCCGGATCGACGGGGGGCCTCGGGGGAGTTCTTCGCGGCGCTCACCGGCGCATCCTCCCCGACTGCGGGTGCGCGACGCGCCGACAGGGGGGTGCGCGCGACACCCCCGACTGGCAACCTCACCCGGGTGGACACCCAGACGACGGACCGTGTGGCCGGGCTCGCGGTGCGTCGCAGCGGCACCGGGGAACCTGTGCTCGCCCTGCACGCGTCGGGGGGCGGTCTCGACTCCTGGGCCGGGGTCGCGGGACTCCTGTCCGATGAGTTCGAGGTGTGGCGTTGTGCGCGGCGCGGGTACGCGCCCAGCCGTCGCGCCGAACCGCACCGCACCTTCGCTTCCGAGGTGGTGGGGCTTCGCGACCTGTTGGACACGGTCCGGGCGGTCACCGACTCCGACGTCCACCTCGTGGGGGCCGGTTACGGAGCCCTGCTGGCGTTGCACCTCGCGGCCGGTGACCTCTCCGGGGTGCGCTCCCTTGTCCTCTATGAACCGCCTGTGCTCCTGAGCGGACCGCACCTGCTTCCGGTGCGGGAGCGCTACCGCGCGCTGATGGCGGCGGAGCAGTTCGCGTCCGGTGCCGAACTCCTGGACCGCGAGGTGTTCAGGGTTCCCGAGACGTCGGTCCCGATCCGCCCGCCGGTCTCCGTGCTCGATCCGCCCCGGGCCCACCAGGACGCGGCAGGGTGGCTTCCGGATCTGGAAGCACTCGCGGCGGACGGCACCGACATCGCGCGCTGGTCATCCGTCACCGTGCCCGTGCTCCTGGCCCAGGGCGCGGACAGCTGGGACCCGCTGCCCGCCGGGATGGACGCGCTGGCCGCGGTGTTACCGCACGTCGAACGTGTGGTGTGGGAGGGGGAGTCGCTCTGGGCGATGAACACTGCGCCCGAGCTGGTGGCCCGGACGCTGCGCTCGTTCCTCGCGGGCAACGACTGAGGATCGTCCAGCCCCCTGCACAGCGTTCGACGACTCCCCCGTCCGTGAAGACCACCTGGTCCGGGACGTCTGCTGTTCGCTGGCTGGTCAGGAGACCGTGGGGTTGACGGGGAACACCGTCACCGCGCCCGCGGCCCCGCCCCAGTTGTCCAGTGCGGCCTTGTAGCTGCCGTCGGCGGCGATCAACGCGAGCGCCTTTGAGATCGCCTCGGCCTCGGATGTCTGGTCCTTCGCGACGACCATGCCGTAGGGGGCGGCGTTGTAGATGTCACCGGTGAGCTGGAGCTGGTCGCCGGTCTGCTTGACGGCGTAGGCGGAGATCGGCGAGTCGGCGAGCATCGCGACCGCCCGACCCTGGACGACGGCGGCCGTTGCGTCCCGTTGGACATCGAAGGCCAGCACGTTGACGGCGGGTTTGCCGGCGTCGGTGCATGTCTTGCTGCGGGGCGGCAGGTCGTCGTCTGACTGGGTGGTGTTCGACTGCACGGCGACGGTCTTGCCGCAGTCGTCGAAGTCCGGGTCGATCCCGTCCGGATTGCCCTTCTTGGTGACCCACTGGGTGCCCGCGTTGTAGTACTGGACCATGTTCACCTGCGCGAGACGATCTTTGGTGATGCTGAAGCTGGAGAGCGCGACGTCGTAACTGTTGCCGTTGACCCCCGGGATGAGCGAGTCGAAGTTTGCATCGGTGTAGTTCACCTGCACACCCAGCTTCACCGCGACGGCGTTCAGGAGGTCGACCTCCATCCCCTTGATGGTGTCGCCGTCGAGGAACTCGTTGGGCGCGTACGAGGCGTCGGTGCCTACCCGCAGTATCCCGGTGTCCTGCACCGACTGGGGCAGCATCGCCCGCAGGGATGCGTCGGTGGCGGGCGCCGCGGGTGTGGGCGCGCTGCTGGTCGAGGAAGATCCGGCACTGGTGTCCGGGCTCCCCGCGAGCGAGTCGGAACCGCACGCGGCGAGGGCGAGACCTGCGACGGCGAGGGTGCCGGCCGCACTCAGGGCGGACGCAGAGATGCGACAGAACACGGGGGTACCTCCATGGGCCGGGTGTCTAGCCTTTTCAGTCTGGACCACCGGTTGATCATTGGAAGGTGCAAGCGTGTCGCGTCGGACCAGGCCTCGTCGTGACGCAGATGTCACCCCTGGATCACCGGGAGGAGTGAACCCGGCTCGATCAGGCGCTGAGCCGGCGGGTCAGGGTCCGGCGTAGTTCCGGCAGACCGCGGCAGTCGAGGTGGGCGTGGTCGACCTCGACATCCGCCCTTCCGGTGGGTTCGAGGTCGACCGTCATGACCCCGTTGGCGAACCAGGGACCGTGTTCGACGTTCCAGCTCACCTCGGGTTCACGCACCCCGGCCGCCATCGCGAGGCCCCGGATGAACCCGCGGACGGGCCGGGTGTCGAGAAGGCGGTTCGCCATCTTCATGGTCCGGTGCAGCGGATTGCGGAACGGGGACATCACCAGTTGATGAATGACCGTGCGCGAGGCGTCCACACCGGGCACGGAGACCTGCGCCGTGTAGCTGCAGTGCACGTCACCGGAGAGCAGCAGGACGCTGGACGGTGGCTGCGGTGTCGACGCGACGTCGCCGAGCAGGGTGAGAAGTTCGCGGAAGGAACCGTGGAACGCGGCCCAGTGCTCGAGGTCGGCACCCTGGCGCAGCTTCTCGGCCAGCCCGGCCGCGCGCCGTCCCCACGCACCGTCGGCGACGGCCTCGTCGAACGTCTCGGCGTGGTGGATGCCGTGCAGCAGGAACGCGGGGAGTGTCGTCGCGAGCAACAGGTGTTCCACCGGGCGCGCGCGGTCCTGCCCGAGTGCCTTGGCCCGCAACCAGTCCCACTCCGCGGCGTCGGTGATGCGCCGTCGGCTGGGTTCGAGGCGCCGCGCGCACCGGGAATCGATCGCCAGCAGGCGCGTCGCACCCAGGTCACGCGCGAAACTCCAGCGCGCACTCGAGGGGTCCGCGTCCGCACCGCGGGCGAACTCGTCGAGCAACCGGTCTCGGGTGGTGTCGTCCTCGGTCGCGGTCAGCTCGCACAGCAGGTGGTCCTCGGCCAGGTCGGCGGGGGAGAGGTTGCCCAGGTGCTGGTAGATCCAGTAGCTCGCGAACGCACCCGTGACCCGATCACGCCACCACGGCAGTGCACTGACCCGTTCGCGCCAGGCGGCGGAGGTGTTCCAGTCGTCACGCAGGTCGTGGTCGTCGAGCAGCATGCACGTCGGGACGGTGGACAACAGCCAGCGGACCGCCTCGTGGCCCCACGTCTCGTGGTAGAGCCAGGTGTACTCCTCGAAGTCACCGATCTCGTCGCGTACCTCCTCGTCGGCGTCGCGACGGTCCACGTGCCGCTCCCGCAGCCGTTCCACGATGGCGGGGTTCGGGTCGTCGGCGTAGACCTGGTCCCCGACGAAGAGCAGCAGGTCGGGCCACCGCTGCTCGTCGTCGGCCTCGGAGGCCATTCGCCGAGCCAGTGCGCTCAGGGCGTCGACGCCGACCAGAGCGTTGGACGTCACCCCGTCGTCGCCGGCGCGCCGACAGGAACCGAAGGCCAGGCGGAGCGGAGCGGCGTCGTCGGGGGTGCGGATCTCGCTGACCGGCCAGGACCACGCCGGGTCCCGCGGTGGCCAGAGCCTCACCTCGTCCACGAGGACCTCGTACGGCAACCGCCGACCCGACGGCAGGCGGGAGACGACGACGAGCGCGAAGTGGTGACCGTGCAGGGTCAGTGTGGGGCTGGATCCCGACACGGTCGTACCGTCGGGGAGGCCCACGTCGACACGAACCCGCGCCGGTCGGTTCACCTCGACCCAGACCGTCGCCTGTGCTTGCCCGGTTTGAGCTTCCCCGGTTTGTGCTTCCCCGGTTTGTGCTTCCCCGGTTTGTGCTGCGCCGGCACGGGCGGGACCGACGTAGCGCAGCAGGGGACCCAGCAGGAGTGCTGGGGACTCCGGGTTCGGCATCCAGTCATCCTGGCGCATCCTGGGGAGGTGGCACGCTCAACGCGACCGGTGCGGCGGATCGAGCCCCGACCCGAGACCGAGGTCGACGACGCCGACTGGCCCGATTCCATACCTGCTGTGCGGCAGCTGCTCACGAAGGGTTTCGACCTTCCGGGAGGGGTGACCTTCCTCGTCGGGGAGAACGGGGCCGGGAAGTCGACCGTGCTCGAGGGGATCGCCGAGGCGTTGGAGGTGCACGCCGAGGGGGGGTTGCGCCGCCATGCGGGTGCCCACCGCGACGAGGTTCCCGACAGCTCGGGCCTCGGCAACCGGTTGCACGTCGTCCGCTCGGCGGGCGCCGCCCGCGAGGTGTTCTTCCTGCGTGCGGAGACGATGCACCGCTTCTACAGCTACCTGCACGACGTCGGTTCCCCGGCGCACGGCCAACTGCACCAGCGCAGTCACGGTGAGTCGTTCCTCGACGTCGTCGAGGCGTCCTGGATGCGGACGGTCGGGGTCGTCCTGCTCGACGAACCCGAGTCGGCGCTGTCCTTCGAGAACTGCCTTCTCCTCGCGGCCTCCTTCGCAACGATGGCGAAGGAGGGCAAGCAGATCCTCTGCGCGACCCACTCGCCGCTGTTGACCGCGTTACCGGGGGCGCACGTCCTGCAGGTCGACGAACAAGGAATCACCCCCGTCGACTGGGAGGACTTGGGCATCGTGAGGAACTGGCGGTTCTTCCTGGACGCCCCGCAACGCTTCTGGCGTCACGTTCTCTGACGGACCCCGGTGGTCGCGTCCGGGCTCTCGTCCGGCCTGGTTCGTCCGGCCAGATTCGTCCGGCCAGATTCGTCCGGGACGGGTCAGGGTTGGGGTACGCCCAGCCAGTCGTACCAGCCACTGTGCAGGACGAGCCACGCCAGCAGGCCGTAACCCGCCTGACCGGGGTGGACCCCGTCGCCCGCGGCGAGGTCGGCGTACCAGTCCTCGTGCTCGGCGAGCGGGGAGAACGTGTCGACGTAGGCGACGCGGCGACGAGCGCAGACATCCGCGAAGGCGTCGGCGAGATCCCCGATGCGCTCGTTGCGCTCGCTGTCGGAGACCGGGGTGGGGCCGACGACGAGGGTCGGCAGCCCGCGTGCGTCGCACTCGTCCAGGACGTTGGCGAGGTTGAGCCGGCTGCGCGCCAGGGTCGTCCCGGCGTCGAGGTCCGCGTGGCCCAGACCGACGACGAGGCGTTGTTCGTCCCCGCCGGCGAAGCGGCGCGCGGTCTCCTCACGCCAGCGGGCGTTGAGCTCCGTCGTCGTCTCACCCGGCACGCCGAGGGAGAACAGGGTCACGTCGCGGTCGTCGCGGGGCGTGCGGGCGGAGACGCGGCCCACCCAACCCAGCGCGCGTGGGTCACCCACGCCCGTCACGAACTCGTCGCCCACCAAGCACACTCGCACGTCGTAGCGGCCGTTCACTTCTGGTCCTCGCGCACGCGGTGATGCTCCTGTCGACCTAGTCCATGGGGGTGCGCTGGCGAGGATAGTGCCCTCTGCCACGCGAGCATGTCGCCAGTCCCACTGCTGGCGTTCTCGGGCCGACCTCGACACACCGACTCCAAGAGCGCCGACCCCTACCTGGCGTCGTGCGAGGGTCGACCCCCGCCCTTCGTAGCAGCAGGACAGGGGCCGGCACCGCGCGACGACGTCAGGGATGTTCAGCGGTCGAAGGCGGTGTCCACGATCTCGCGCTGCTCGGCCTGGTGGCGTTTGGCCGAACCCGCCGCGGGCGACGCCGAAGCGTGCCGCGAGTTCAACCTGAGACGACCCTTGAGGTCCTCGTAGAGACCCATGGCCACGAACTGCCACGCACCCTGGTTGGCGGGTTCCTCCTGGACCCACACCAGTTCGGCGTCGGGGTAGGTCGAGGCGACCTCGAGGAGCTGATCCCTGGGCAGCGGGGCCAGCTGCTCGACACGCACGATCGCCGTCTTCGTGTCCTGGCGTTTGGTGCGCTCGGCCAGCAGATCCCAGTAGACCTTGCCGCTGCAGAGCAGGACACGGTCGACCTCGGCCGGGTCCAGACCACCCTGGTCCCCGATGACCTCCTCGAACGTGCCGTTCGTGAAGTCCTCGACGGGCGACTGGGCAGCTTTCAGCCGCAGCATCGACTTCGGGGTGAAGACGATCAACGGCCTGCGCGGGCGGGCATAGGCCTGGCGTCGCAGCAGGTGGAAGTGGCTCGCAGGCGTCGACGGCACGGCCACTGTCATGTTGTCCTCGGCGCACATCTGCAGGAACCGCTCGATACGGCCGGAGGAGTGGTCCGGCCCCTGGCCCTCGTACCCGTGCGGGAGGAGCAGCACGACGGAGGAGCGCTGACCCCATTTCTGCTGCCCGGCGGCGATGAACTCGTCGATGACGGTCTGTGCCCCGTTGAAGAAGTCACCGAACTGCGCCTCCCACAGGACGAGCGCATCGGGACGTTCGACGGAGTAGCCGTACTCGAAACCCATTGCCGCGTACTCGGAGAGCAGCGAGTCGTAGATCCAGAACTTCCCCTGCTTCTTGCCCTCGGTGCCGACGTAGAGCAGTGGGGTCCACTCCTCACCCGTCACCCGGTCGGTGAGGACCGCGTGGCGGGAGACGAAGGTCCCCCGACGCGAGTCCTGCCCCGCGAGGCGCACCGGGGTGCCCTCCATCAGCAGGGAACCGAAGGCGAGCAGTTCACCCCAGCCCCAGTCGATCCCCCCTTCGACCGACATCTGCTCGCGCTTGTCGATCAACTGGCGCAGCTTGGGGTGGACGGTGAAACCCTCGGGCGGGTTCGCCTGCACCTGACCGATGTGCTTCAGCACGCCGGGGGCGACGGCGGTGGGGTGTTGCATGGAGGGTGACTGCTCGTCGGCCTCTTGCGCGGACGGTTTCTCGAGGCCACCACGGCTGTCACCGTCGCTGCTCGTCCGGCCCGACTCCTTCGTCTCCGCGAAGGCGCGTTCGAGTTGGGCGGAGTAGTCGCGCAGCGCTTCCTCGGCGTCCTCGACGGAGATGTCACCGCGGCCGATGAGTTGTTCGGTGTACTGCTTGCGGACGCTGCGCTTCTTCTCGATGAGGTTGTACATCAGGGGCTGGGTCATCGAGGGGTCGTCCCCCTCGTTGTGACCGCGCCGGCGGTAGCAGACCATGTCGATGACGACGTCCTTCGCGAACGCCTGGCGGAACTCGAACGCGAGCTGTGCGACGCGCACGCAGGCCTCGGGGTCGTCACCGTTCACGTGGAAGATCGGCGCCTGGATCATCCGCCCGACGTCGGTGCAGTACACCGAGGAACGAGCCGAGTCCGGGGCGGTGGTGAACCCGACCTGGTTGTTGATGACCACGTGCACCGTGCCACCGGTGCGGTAACCGCGCAGCTGCGACAGGTTCAGCGTCTCGGCGACCACGCCCTGCCCGGCGAACGCCGCATCGCCGTGCAGCAGGATGGGCAGGACGGGGAAACTCTCCCCCTTCAGGTTGATCCGGTCCTGCTTGGCGCGCGCCACACCCTCCAGGACGGGGTCCACGGCTTCCAGGTGCGAAGGGTTCGCGGCCACGTAGACCTTGGTCTGCTCCCCGTCCTCACCCGTGAACGTGCCCTCGGTGCCCAGGTGGTACTTCACGTCGCCCGAACCCTGGACCGTGCGCGGGTCCTGCATGCCCTCGAACTCGCGGAACACCTGCGCGTAACTCTTGCCGGCGATGTTGGTCAGCACGTTGAGGCGACCTCGGTGGGCCATGCCGAGACACACCTCGTCCATGCCGTTGGTCGCCGCCCGCGAGAGCAACGCGTCCAGCAGGGCGATGACGGATTCGCCACCCTCGAGGCTGAACCGCTTCTGCCCCACGAACTTCGTCTGCAGGAACGTCTCGAACGCCTCGGCGGAGTTCAACCGGCGCAGGACGCGGAGTTGTTCGGCCGCGGAAGGCTTGGCGTAGGGCCGCTCGACGCGGTCCTGGATCCAGCGTCGCTGCTCGGGGTCCTGGATGTGCATGTACTCGATACCGACGGTGCGGCAGTACGAGTCGCGCAACACACCGAGG
>JBPBQU010000359.1:0-13363 GCA_050955085.1 Janthinobacterium lividum
TGAAGTCGTCATGACGGGTGCGGACGTGAGTCCGACCGGTGGTCGGTGCCGGATCGACCGGTTGTCGGTGCCGGATCGACCCGAGGCCGGTGCCGGCTGGGTCTCTCCCCGCCTCGCGCATCCCCACGGTGACTACCAGGATCACCCCATGGACTACGTGAAGCTCGGCCACACCGGCCTCGAGGTCTCCAGGCTCGTCCTCGGGTGCATGAGCTACGGCGACCCGCAGCGCGGTGGGCACCCCTGGTCGCTGCCCGCCGACGAGAGCGCACCCTTCTTCCACAAGGCGCTCGACGCGGGTGTGAACTTCTTCGACACCGCCAACGTCTACTCCGACGGCTCCAGCGAGGAGATCACCGGCGAGGTGTTGCTCAAAGCGGTGCCGCGCGAGGAGGTCGTCATCGCCACCAAGGTGCACGGTCGCATGCGCCCCGGCCCCAACGGCGCAGGATTGTCGCGCACCGCGATCCTCACCGAGGTCGACAACTCGTTGCGACGCCTAGGAACCGACTACATCGACCTCTACCAGATCCACCGCTGGGACCCGGGGACGCCGATCGAGGAGACCCTGGAGGCGCTGCACGACGTCGTGCGGGCCGGCAAGGTCCGCTATCTCGGCGCGTCGTCGATGTGGGCGTGGCAGTTCGCCAAGGCCCTGCATCTGCAGGACGTGAACGGCTGGGCCCGGTTCGTCTCGATGCAGGACCACTACAACCTCCTGTACCGCGAGGAGGAGCGGGAGATGTTCCCGTTGTGCGCCGAGGAGGGGATCGGTGTCATCCCGTGGAGCCCGCTCGCCCGCGGCAAGCTGACGCGGGACTGGGACGAGAACACGAACCGCTCCGAGAAGGACGAGTTCGGCAAGACGCTGTACCGCGGTTCCGACGCCGAGATCACCGGCGCCGTCGCGCGGGTCGCGCAGCGTCGTGGCGTCTCGCGAGCGCAGGTCGCCCTGGCCTGGGTGGCCCGCAACCCCGTCGTGGTGGCCCCGATCGTCGGGGCCACGAAACCGCACCACCTCGACGACGCCCTGGCGGCGATCGACCTGGAGCTGAGCGAGGACGAGGTCGCCGAGCTGGAGGCGCCCTACGAGCCCCACGAAGTCGTGGGTTTCTGAGTCTCACGCCACCCGGGCCAGCGTCTGGAAGTGGGCCAGCATCCGTTCCGCGTCCGGTTCCCGCCCGGTGAACAACCGGAACGAGTCCACGGCCTGGAACACCGCCATGCCCCCGCCGTCGAGCACGAGGTGCCCGGCGGCGCGGGCGGCGCGCAGGAGTTCGGTCTCCAGCGGCCGGTAGACGACGTCGACGACCCAGGCCGCGGACGGCAGCAACGCGACGTCGAACGGGGTTCCCGGGTGCGCGGCCATCCCGGTCGGCGTGGCGTGTACGACCCCGTCGGTCCCGGAGAACTCCGCCGCAAGGTTCTCCAGTGAACCGGCCACGGCGCGCGCCGCAGGGAACCTCGCTGCCACGACCGACGCGAGCGTCCGCGCCCTGGTGGGTTCGACGTCGAGGACGGTCAATTCCCTCGTTCCCCCGACGAGCAGGGCGTGTGCGAGCGCCGCGCCCGCCCCACCGGCCCCGAGGAGGACGACGCGCTCGCGCGGCACGGTGGGCAACCCGCGCTCGAACGACCTGGTGAATCCCGACCAGTCGGTGTTGTGCCCGACCGCTCGTCCCACGTCGTCGAACACGACGGTGTTGACGGCCCCCAACGCCGCCGCCTCCGGGCTGAGTTCATCGAGGTGGCGCAGGACCAGCTGCTTGCAGGGGTGAGTGATGTTGAGTCCGTCGAGACCTTCGGCCCTGGCAGCGGCCACCAGGTCACCGACGGCCTGCGCAGGGACTCCCAGCACATCGAGGTCGAGGCGGGCGTAGGAGTACGTCAGCCCGAGGGCCGCGGCTTCCCGCTCGTGCAGCGCAGGAGTGAGTGACGGCCCGATCCCCGAGCCGATCAGGGCCACCCGCCAGGTCCTGCCGACGCTGGAACAGGTCTTGTCAGCGCTCGAACAGGTCTTGCCGATACTTGGACGCACCCGGGTCAGGGTTGCTCGAGGATCGAGCGGGCCAGGGACGTGTGGGTGACCAGAGTGGAGACGATCCCGCTGCGCAGTACCGTCGCCGCAGCCTCCGCACGCACATCCCCGCACGCCAGCGCGATGACCTCGGGGGTCGCCCGCAACTGTTGGGCGGTGACCCCGATGATGCGCCCGGCGAGGGTGTCGACCTCCTTGCCGTCGGCGCCCAGGAGCACGCCGGTGATCTCCGCGAGGACACCGGCGGCCGCGAGGTCGCGACGGTCCGCCTCCCCCAGCGCGTCCAGCGCGGTCGACTCCCCCGCTCGCCACGCGCCGATCGAGACGACAGCCTTGGTGAGGCAGTCGAGCTCGGCCAGCGATTCGCAGATACCCGACTGCGAGCGCAGGCCGTCCGCGGTCCCCGCATCGGGAACGGTGAGCGGGGCGTAGAACGTCGACGCCGAGGACGACGTCGCCTCCGCCATCCGACGGACGAGCTCGACCGCGCTCTCCTCGACGTCAGCGCGGGGCAGGGCCCCGGACAACTGCACGAAGCGGCAGCCGAGATTGGCGCCGACGGCGGCCACCAGCTGGACGATCGTCCGCCCCCAGGCCACGCCGACGACGTCGTCGGGGGTGATCGTCTCCTCCAGCAGGCCCGCGGCGAACCGCGCGACGGCCCGGCGCTGACCCGTCACGGATTCGTCCTCGGGCCGCACGACGTATGCGGCCCGCAGCCCGAACCGGTCGCACAGCGCATTCGCGAGCGTGCCGTCGAGTGAGCGCGGGACGACGACCTGGATCTGCACCAGTCCGGCGTCCTGGGCATCAGCGAGGAGCCGGGCCACCTTGAACCGGCTGACCCCCAACTGTTTGGCGATCTCGACCTTCGTGAGGCCGTCGACGTAGAAGCGTTGCGCGGCGGCCGCCGCCAGGGCGAGACCGCTCGTCGACATCGCACTACGGGAAGGCGTCCTCGCCATCGTTGTCTCCTCGGTCCACCTTCGCTGGTGCTCCGCCACCCGAGCGACCCGCGTGCGGCGCGAGTTGACAACCGCTTGAGGCGCAGGTCACGATCTGCGCAGCTGAGAGTAGCCCGCTCACGTGAGCGGTTGCAACGGTCACAGCCCGGGATCGCCAAGCATGGCGCACCCGAACCTGGACCTGTCGACGAAGACACTGGAGGGGACGAAAATGGTCGGACGTAGCGGCCTTCACCTGCCCGGCTCGAACCTGGGGCGGATGCCCATGAGCCGGCGCGCTGCGCTCGGCGGAGCGCTCGGCGTGGGTGGCGCAGCGGCGCTGAGCGCCTGCTCGGGTGCTGGCGACACAAGCAGCAAAAACACCAGCAGCGGTGGCGGTGGTAGCAAGACCATCAACGTGATCATGGTCAACAACCCGCAGATGGTGGACCTGCAGAAGCTCACCGCGGACAACTTCACCAAGACCACCGGCATCACCGTCAAGTACACGGTCCTGCCCGAGAACGACGTCCGCGACAAGATCAGCCAGGAGTTCTCCAGCCAGGCCGGTCAGTACGACGTCGCCTCGATCTCCAACTACGAGGTGCCGTTCTACTCCAAGAACGAGTGGCTCGCGCCGATGGACGAGTTCATCACCAGCGACTCCGGGTTCAACCAGGACGACATCCTCAAGCCGCTCGCCACCGCCCTGACGGGTGAGGACGGCAAGATCTACGCCCAGCCGTTCTACGGTGAGTCGTCGTTCCTGATGTATCGCACCGACGTCTTCCAGACCGCCGGTCTGACCATGCCGGAGAAGCCGACCTGGCAGGAGGTCGCGGACTTCGCGGCGAAGCTCGACGGCGCCATGCCCAACATGAAGGGCATCGCGCTGCGCGGCCAGCCCGGCTGGGGTCAGGTCTTCGCCCCGCTCACCACTGTGGTCAACACCTTCGGCGGGACCTGGTTCAACGAGGACTGGACCGCGCAGGTCAACGCGCCCGAGTTCGTCGAGGCGACCAAGTTCTACGTGGACCTCGTCAAGGCCCACGGCGAGCCCGGTGCTCCGCAGGCCGGCTTCACCGAGTGCCTCAACGGCATGACCCAGAGCCAGGTCGCCATGTGGTACGACGCCACCTCCGCGGCCGGTTCGCTGGACGCGAAGGGTTCGCCCGTGGCCGGCAAGATGGGTTACGTCGCCGCCCCCGTCAACAAGACCGACTCCTCGGGTTGGCTCTACACCTGGGCCTGGGGCATCCAGAAGGCCTCGAAGAACCAGGAGAACGCCTGGAAGTTCGTCTCCTGGGCCTCCAGCCAGGGTTACGAAGAGCTCGTCGGCAGCTCGATCGGCTGGGCCAGCGTCCCGGCCGGCAAGCGCTCCTCGACCTACGCGAACGCCGACTACCAGGCGCAGGCGGGCCCGTTCTACAAGCCCACCGAGGACGCCATCAACGCCGCGAACCCGGCGGACCCGGGTGTGCAGCCGCGCCCGGCGCCCGGGATCCAGTTCGTCGCCATTCCCGAGTTCGCCGACCTGGGCACCCAGGTCTCGCAGTTCGTCAGCTCCGCCATCGCGGGTCAGACGACGGTCGAGGACGCACTCGACCAGGGGCAGGAACTCGCCACCAAGCTCGTCAGCGACAAGTACAAGAAGTAATCTCGCGACAGAGCTGATCAGCACGAGCTGATCGTCACGAGCTGACCGGTCCGGTCCCACCCGTTCGCGGGTGGGACCGGACCTGCGGTACCGGGCTCTTCGGAAATTCCCACTCACGGCACGGCCGGATCGTCGGAGGACGTCCCTCATGAGCTCATCCAGTAGCACCGCCACCGCGACGGCGGCCGGTCCGACGCCACCACAGGCGCACGCCGGGACGGCACGCAAGGCCGCCGACTGGGCCCGCCGGGCGCCCCTCCTCCCGGCCCTGCTGTTCACGATCGTCGTGACCCAGTTGCCCTTCGTGGCGACCATCGTCATCTCGTTCATGAACTGGAACTCGTACTACCCCGACGACCGCGGTTTCGCGGGTGTCGACAACTACGTCAGCGTCTTCAGTGACTCGGGCCTGCGCTCGTCGGTGGTGAACACGCTCATCCTGACCGTCACCGTCGTGCTGGTCAGTTTGGTGCTGGGCATGCTCATCGCCCTGCTGCTGGACCGTAAGTTCCTCGGCCGCGGGGCCGTGCGGACGATGATGATCGCCCCCTTCCTGGTGGTGCCGATCGCCGCGGCCCTGCTGTGGAAGCACGCGCTGTTCAACCCGACCTACGGCCTCATCAACGGCACGCTCAACGCCGTCTGGAAGCTGTTCGGTTCCGACAGCGCACCGCAGCCCGACTGGTTGTCCACCGCGCCGAAGATCGCGATCGAGGTGTCACTCATCTGGCAGTGGACGCCGTTCATGATGCTGATCCTGTTGGCCGGTCTGCAGTCCAAGCCCGCCGACGCCGAGGAAGCCGCCCGGATGGACGGTGCCTCGGCCTTCCAGATCTTCCGGTACCTGACCTTCCCGCACCTGCGTCAGTACCTCGAGCTCGGCGGTCTGCTGGGCGCCATCTACATCGTCCAGAACTTCGACGCCGTGTTCACCATCACCTCGGGTGGCCTGGGCACCGCGAACCTGCCGTACACGATCTATCAGACCCTGTTCTCGGCCCACGACTACGGCCTCGCCTCGGCGATGGGGGTCGTCGTCGTCATCGGCACCATCATCGTCGCGACCTTCGCCCTGCGCGTCGTGTCGAGCATGTTCAAGGAAGAGGCAGGCCGATGAGCACCGTCACCGCCCCCCGGGTCGCGTCCAGCAACGTCGCCACCTCGCGCCGCGAGCGCAAAGCCCGTGACATGCAGCGCAGCAAGCCGATATGGGGTTTCGTCGCCTGGATCGTCGGCATCCTGTTCGTGCTCCCCGTGCTGTGGATGGTCCTGACGTCCCTGCACTCCGAGACCGACGCCGCGACGAACCCGCCCTCGATCGCCGCCGCGCTCACCCTCGACGGTTACCGCGCGTTCTTCTCCGCGCAGCCTGCCGCCCCGCTGATCAACTCGGCCATGGCGTCGGTGATCTCCACCATCCTCGTCCTGGTCCTGGCGATCCCGGCCGCCTTCGCGCTGTCCATCCGTCCGATCCAGAAGTGGACCGACGTGATGTTCTTCTTCCTCTCGACGAAGTTCATGCCGCTGGTCGCCGGTCTGCTGCCGCTGTACCTGTTCGCGACGAAGACGGGGACGCTCGACAACATCTGGCTGCTGATCGTGCTCTACACCTCGATGAACCTCCCGATCGCGGTCTGGATGATGCAGTCCTTCCTCGCCGAGGTCCCCGGTGAGATGCTCGAGGCCGCCCAGATCGACGGCGCCGGGTTGATCCGCATGTTGTGGTCGATCGTGCGTCCCGTCGCCATGCCCGGTGTCGCCGCGACCGCGCTCATCTGCTTCATCTTCAGCTGGAACGAGCTGCTGCTGGCCCGCACGCTGACCGGCACCGTCTCCGGCACCGCCCCGGTGTTCCTCACCGGTTTCGTCACCAGCCAGGGCCTGTTCCTCGCCCAGTTGTGCGCGGCCGCCACCGTGATCTCGCTGCCGGTCCTCATCGCCGGTTTCGCCGCTCAGGACAAGCTGGTCCAGGGTCTGTCCATGGGTGCGGTCAAGTAGAACCCTTCTCCGCCCGCGCCACGTCCCGCCGATCCCCGGAGTCCTGCCATGACCTCCACGACCACCGCGACCCCATTGACGCCGGCGAACCTGGCCGAGATCGCGGCCCGCGTTCCCGTCCCGACCTACGACCGCTCTGCGGTCACGCCGGGCATCGTCCACCTCGGAGTGGGTGGCTTCCACCGCGCGCACCAGGCCATGTATCTGGACCGGTTGATGAACCAGGGCGCGGCACTGGACTGGGGCATCCGCGGGATCGGCGTCCTGCCGGGCGACGCGATGATGAACAAGGTCATGGCCGAGCAGGGTGGGCTCTACACCCTCGTGCTCAAGGACCCGGACGGTAGCCGCGAACCCCGCGTGATCGGTTCGATCCTCGACTTCATCCTCGCGCCGGAGGACCCGGAGGGTGCGATCGAGGCGATGGCCGATCCGCAGATCCGCATCGTCTCCCTCACCGTCACCGAGGGCGGGTACAACATCGACGCCGTCACGGGCGACTTCGTCCTGGACGAGCCGAAGGTCGCCGCCGACCTCGCCGACGGGGCTGTCCCCGCGACGGCCTTCGGGCTCGTGACGGAGGCGCTACGGCGTCGTCGCGACCGCGGGGTCCCCCCGTTCACCGTCATGTCCTGCGACAACATCCAGGGCAACGGACATGTCGCGCACAAGGTGTTCGTGGCCTTCGCGACGGCCAAGGACGCCGAGCTCGGGGCCTGGATCGACGCCAACGTGAAGTTCCCGAACTCGATGGTCGACCGCATCACCCCCGGCACCACGGACGACGACCGGGCCGAGGTGCGCGAGCGGTTCGGCATCGACGACGCCTGGCCCGTCGTCTGCGAACCGTTCGTGCAGTGGGTGCTCGAGGACGATTTCGGCCTCGGTCGGCCACCGTACGAGGACGCCGGTGTGCAGCTCGTCAGCGACGTCGAACCCTACGAGCTCATGAAACTGCGTCTGCTCAACGCCAGCCACCAGGCGCTGTGTTACTTCGGTTACCTGGCGGGTTACCGCCTCGTCCACGAGGTCGCCCAGGACCCGCTGTTCGCCCAGTTCCTGCTGGCCTACATGGAACGCGAGGGTTCGCCGACGCTGGCTCCCGTGCCGGGCATCGACCTCGACGCCTACCGGCACGAGCTCATCAGCCGTTTCTCCAACGGTGAGGTCCGCGACACCGTGGCGAGGTTGTGCAACGAGAGTTCCGACCGCATCCCCAAATGGCTGCTGCCGGTGATCCGCCACCAGCTCGACACCGGGGGCGACTTCTTCCGAGCGACCGCCGTGGTCGCCAGTTGGGCCCGCTACGCGGAGGGCGTCGACGAGCTGGGCGAACCCATCGAGGTGTCGGACCGGATCGCGGATCGCCTCACCGCGACGGCGAAACGCAACGTGCAGGAACCGACCGCGTTCATCGCCGACCGCACCCTGTTCGGCAACCTCATCGACGACGAACGCTTCGTGGCCGAGTACACGGCCACGCTGGCGTCGTTGCACGAAAAGGGGTCGCGCGCGACGCTCGAGGCGATCATCGCCCGCTGACCCACGACGCGACCTCTGGCGCGCTGTCGACCTCCTCGCCTACCGCGACGAAGTCGAAAGCGCGCCAGAAGTGCGTGGGGCGCAACCCGTCTACGATGGGGACATGGCGTCGAAGGTGGTCCCCGCGCGGGGCATGCGTGACATCCTCCCCGTCGAGAAGGCCCGACGGGAGCACGCTCTGCGCGTCATCCGCGAGGTCTACCGCTCCTTCGGTTTCGACGAGGTCGAGACCCCGGCACTGGAGGACCTGACCCGGTTGGAGTCCGGACAGGGCGGGGAGAACGAGAAGCTGCTGTTCAAGGTCCTGCGCCGGGGGCTCGCGCCCGAGGAGGCGTTGCGTCCGGCCGACGCCGCCGACCTGGGCCTGCGCTTCGACCTCACGGTGCCGCTGACGCGCTACATCGCCTCGAACGCCGCGGCGTTGCGCATGCCGTTCAAGGCATTGCAGATCGGCCCCGTCTGGCGCGCCGAGCGCCCGCAGAAGGGCCGCTACCGGCAGTTCGTGCAGTGCGACATCGACATCATCGGCGAGCCGGGGACGCTCGCCGAAGTGGAACTCGTCACCGCCACTCACACCGCCCTCAACCGGCTGGGGCTGCGAGACACGACACTGCGGATCAATGACCGGGGTGTGCTGACGGGCCTGCTGACCGGTTGTGGTTTCGAGCCGGACGCGCACGACAGCGTCCTCATCACCCTCGACAAGGCCGACAAGATCGGCCTCGACGGGGTGCTGGGTGAACTGCGCGGCAAGGGTTTCGCAGCCGACGCCGTCTCGGCGCTGGAGAAGGCACTGACCGGTCTCCTGCCGCTCACCGACATCAGGACCCCGGGGGTGCTCGAAACCGCGCTCCCCGACACCGTCGCGGCCGACGTCGTGACCCGGTTGCGGGAGATCGTTCTCGCGCTGGCGGTCGCGGCCCCCGACCTCACGGTGGTCTTCGACGTGACCCTCGTGCGGGGCATGGGTTACTACACAGGACCCATCTTCGAGATGTCCGCCCCGGGGAGTTCCTCGTCCATCGCCGGTGGCGGTCGCTACGACGCCATGGTGGGTCGGTTCAGCGGCCGCGAGCTGGCGGCCTGCGGGTTCTCCATCGGGTTCGAGCGCATCATCGACGACGTCGACCTGGGCCACGCCGAGGGAGATTCGCTCGCCCTCGTGCACCCGGTGGGTGTGCCTGCGGGTGAGCTGCTGCGCAAACAGCAGGAACTCGTCGCGGCCGGGCACCGGGTGGCGCTGGTCAGGCAGGTCAAACGCCTGCAGCCGCTCTACGACACCCTGCTGGGCGAGGGATACACCTCGACGGTGCGGGCCCGACTCAACGAGGACGGGCAGGTGGAGTTCAGCGACCCCATGCCCCTCACGGCCTCCTGACCCCCTCCGGTGAGCGGTACGTCCGACGCCGGTCTCAGGCGGGAACGCGCTCGGGCATGCGCCCCTGGCGCACCGCGAGCCGGGTGAGATCGGCCCGCTCGAGAGCGGGGCCGTCCTGGTCGCGTCGGTGTTCGCGTGCGGTGAGGTAACCGCGCAGTCGACCGGGATCGTTGGTGATGATGGCGTCCACCCCCGCCACGAGGAGTTCGCGCCACAGCTGTGGGTCGTCGACGGTGTACGGCATCGTCTGGACGCCGGCCGCGTGGTACTCGGCCACGACCTCGGGGCGGGCGGCGATCGCGGCCACGTAGGGGTTGACCGTCACCACGCCGAGGGCCGCCCGGGCCTGCTCGGCCTGGGCCAGTGCGGCACCGACCGCGGACACCAGGGCGCCGAAGGGGTCGTGCGCCACCGCACGGAACGCTGCGGGCAGTTCCTCGTGCGGGACCACCGGACCGGGAGCCAGCACGAGCAGACCCCGGCGGACATCGGGGGCCACCTCGCGCAGCGAGGCCACCGTCGCCCGGTCGAAGCTCTGGAGAAGACTGACCTCGGCGATGCCCCCGTCGCGGATGACCTGCACCGCGACCGCGACCTGGTCGGGAGACCACCGCCCCTTGAACTCCACGAGCAGACCCACCCCCGGGTAGCGGGCCGTCAGGTCCACGACCTCGCGCAGCGTCGGGACGCGCTGGCCGGCGAAGTCGGGCGAGAACCACGATCCGGCGTCGACGGCCCGCAGCTGCCGCGAGCTGAACGCCGCCACGGGGCCGGTGGCGTCCGTCGTCCGGTCGAGGGTGTCGTCGTGGATGACGACGGGCACACCGTCACCGTCGACGTGCACGTCGAGCTCGAGCAGATCGGCCCCTGCGACGAGGGCCGCCTCGAACGCCGCCAGGGTGTTCTCCGGGGCAGCCATGGAGTAACCGCGATGTGCGATCACCAACGGGCTCCGCCGGCGGAGGGGGGGAACGAGGTGGAGGGTCGTCATACGACCTTCTTCTCCCGGGTGAGGAGTGGGCTGGACATTCATCACCCTAGTTCGCTGCTGCCGGTCGAGGACCGTACGCGCGCCCGGAGGGGGACTGGTCATCGAACGTTCACCTGATCCGCATCGGCGTGCCGGTGCCGTTACCTGAGGTTCACGACCGGGCGCGTTCCCGGACGGCTGCGGTTCACGGTTGGCACGACGGGCACCACCATGTCCGCCGTTGCTCGGGGTCACCCGCAACCCCGGGCACGACCTCCACGCGTGTCCCGCACCGCCGGCACGCCTCGCCTGCCCGTCCCGAGACCCAGTGTCGACGGCCCGGGCGGGTGTCACCGGTGGTGACCTGGGCAGCACCGTGGCGACTCACGGAGAACCGCAGCAACTTCACGGCGAGGCGCACCAACCGGTCGAGGTCGACCTCGCCGACGGGGGTCCAGGGGGAATGCCCGCGCAGGTAGCAGAGCTCGTCGGCCCACAGGTTGCCAAGGCCGGCGAGATTGCGCTGGTCGAGCAGCGCGGCCTTCAGCGCGCGCTCCGGTCGGGTGGCGAGCCGGGCCACGGCGAGGACGACGATGTCGTCGAGCGGGGTGACCTCGTCGAGAAGATCGGGGCCCAGATGGCCGATCACGCTGTCCTCGTCCGCGGTCGCCAGCAGCTCGACGACGGGCATGCGCAACGCGATCGCCGTCGCTGCGTCGGTCCTGAGCAGGACGCGGACGTCGGGGAGGAGGCGGTGCGGGAAACGTTTGCCGGGGGCGAGGACCGTCCACTCCCCGTCCATCCGCAGGTGCGTGTGCAGGGTGAGCCGCTGCTCCCCGAGCACGAACCGGGTCAGCAGGTGCTTGCCCCGAGATGCGGTGCCCAGGACCCGGGCGCCCGTCAGATCAGCGTTCGCGTGCCGCGGCACCCGCACGTCGCTGTGCTGCACCGTCGCACCACTCAGCCGCGCATCCAATCGACGCGCAACGCGGTAGACGCTGTCCCCTTCCGGCACCGCACCACGGTGCGGCACGCCGGAAGGGGACGCGAGCGGAAGGTCAGGGCGTGGGCATCCCACCGTTGACGTTGAGGACCTCGCCGATGACGTAGCTCGACTCCGCGGAGGCGAGGAAGACGTAGGCGGGGGCCAGCTCGGCCGGCTGCCCGGCACGGCCCAGCGGCGTGTCCTGACCGAACTCGGGCATGGCGTCGTCGGGCTGACCACCCGCGACCTGCAACGGGGTCCAGACCGGGCCCGGGGCCACCACGTTGACCCGGATCCCCTTGGGGGCCAACTGCTGGGCGAGCGCCTGGGACATCGTGATGATCCCGGACTTGGTGGTGGCGTAGTCCACCAGGTTGGGGGACGGCTGGTAACCCTGGATGGAGCTCGTGTTGATGATCGTCGAACCGGGTGCCAGGTGAGGCACCGCCTCCTGGATGATCCAGAACAACGAGTAGAGGTTCGTCTTCATCGTCTCGTCGAAGTTCTCCGGCGTGAGGTCCGCGAGGTCCTCGGCGTGCTGCTGCTTGCCGGCGACGTTCGCGATGAGGTCGATGCCCCCGAACTCCTCGATCGTGGTGTGGACGAGGCTGCGCGAGAACTGCTCGTCGGTGAGGTCGCCCGGCGCGAGCACGGCGCGGCGGCCGGCCGCGCGCACCAGCTCGGCGACCTCCTCGGCGTCGCTCTGCTCCGCCGCGAGGTAGTTCAGGACGACGTCGGCGCCCTCCCGGGCGAAGGCGATGGCCGCGGCCCGGCCGATGCCGGAGTCGGCGCCGGTCACGAGCGCCTTGCGCGCCTCGAGGCGGCCCGACCCGCGGTAGCTGGTCTCACCGTGATCGGGGCGAGGGGTCAGCTTGGACGCGAGGCCCGGGCCGTCCTGGGGCTGGGGGTCGAAACCCCCGGTGTGGTAGAGGTCGACGGGATTGGCGAAGGTGTACTGGTCGGTCACGGAGGCCACCGTAGAACAAAGGCAGGAACCCCGCGTGCCGATGTCCAGGCGAGTGTGGAGGTGGGGTGGCGATCGACACGCCCCCGGACGTGTCTGCCGAAACCGTGTGATCATCGTGGGCGTCGCCCCGGCCAAGGGGGGCGATGTACCGGGGAGGCCGGCCGCACGTCGACCGACTCCGGTGCACGAGACCGTCGAAGAGACGCGCGGCTCGCCACGGAGTCGAGTCGCAGGAGGAGCCAGCCATGAGCAACGTCATCGAGACCATCGACGTCGATGTCCCCGTCCACACCGCCTACAACCAGTGGACGCAGTTCGAGTCCTTCCCGCAGTTCATGAGCGGGGTGGAGTCGATCACGCAGATCGATGCGACCCACACCCACTGGAAGACGAAGATCGCCGGTGTGGAGAAGGAGTTCGACGCGGAGATCACCGAGCAGCACGCCGACGAGCGCGTCGCCTGGCGCAGCGTGGACGGCAAGGAGCACGCCGGCGTCGTCACCTTCCACCGCCTCGGGGACAACGAGACCAGGGTCACCGTCCAGCTGGACTGGGAGGCGGAGGGGCTCCTCGAGAAGGCCGGCGCGGTCATCGGTGCCGACGACCGTCAGATCAAGGCCGACCTCAAGCGGTTCAAGACGTTCATCGAGTCCCGCGGCGTCGAGACCGGCGCCTGGCGTGGGGACGTCAACCCGCCGAAGTGACGTTCTGATCGGCGTCCGGGTTCGCCCGGGGTTTCCTGCAAGAGATCCCGGGCGGTCTCAGAGGGCATCTCGAAACTGAGTGGCTGACCCGCGGCGCGGCACCGTGATCATGAAGGGAGCTCCTGGTACAGCGGTGGTTACCACACCAAAACCGCTAACCAGGAGCTCCCGCACCAGTGT
>JBPBQU010000360.1:0-13277 GCA_050955085.1 Janthinobacterium lividum
GCCCGACGACTGCGACGCGAAGGTTCAGACCTGGACCGAGCGTCGCAACCGGTCACCCCGGCCCGTCACCTTCACCTGGCAGAACACCCCCGCGTGATCACGAACTTTCACACCAGACCACTAGTGAGGCTCGCTGCCATCGAGGACGCCGACGATCTCGCCCGCGTTCATGTCGATACCTGGCGCGCTGCCTACGTTGGGCTGATCCCGGAGCCGGTGATCGCGTCCATGTTTCTGGCCACGTCGATCGAGCGCTGGCGAACGATGCGCCCCGCCCCGCCGTGCCACTGCCCCGTCGCTGTCGCCGTCGCTGTCGCTGTCGCCGTCGATGATGGTGGGACCACCATCGGTTTCGTGCGCTGTGGTCCCAGCCGGGACGAGGAAGTAACCGGGTCGACCGGCGAAGTCCATGCGCTCTACGTGCACCCCGAGCACTGGCGCACCGGCGCCGGTCGAGAACTACTGGGTAGTGCCACCGAGGAGTTGCGCAGTGACGGTTTCACCGATGCGACCTTATGGGTCCTCACCCACAACGACCGCGCCCGCCGCTTCTACGAACGGTGTGGTTGGCGCACCGACGGGCGCAGCAGGCACGATCAACGAGAAGGCGCCGTCCTGGACGAGGTCCGCTATCGCCGCCACCTCGCCGTCGCTTCGTGTTGCCGCCGTTGCTGTTCCCCACCACGCAGCGCGTTGACGCGCGTTCCCGGATCTGAGTGGGGGTAAGGGGTTCCAACCGCTGCCGGATTGCTGGCCCCTATCTCGCGGTGATGTCGGTGTCCGCAGGGCCCGCTTGAACGTCGGAGAGCGTGGATGGACCGTGGAATCCTCCAGGCTGGCGGAGAGGCGCATGCTCACACACCAGGGCCGGCCGGAGCGTGCGCAGCACACCTGATCGGACGCCATGACCTCACCGGGCCCACGCGGTCACGACGCCGTCCGCGCGCCTTCGCGCCTCCTTGACGACACGACGGGCCTGACGGGCGGTTGCACCGACCCGGGTTGAGTGAGGGTCATCCACCCACACCAGGTTCCGAGAACCCGCTGACACGGCGACGTCGACCGTTCACGGCAACCCCGCGCCAGAAGGGTTCAGGCGATGGCCTCGGGCGCGGCCTCCTCGTGCACGGTGTCCCGGCCCACCGTGATGCGCGGCCAGGAGTTCACGCCCGTGCTCAGGAGGCGCGGCGTCCCGTGCGGCCGGACTTCCCGGCCCGGGCCTTCAGGTAGTCGTCGACGACGAACTGCCCGAGGCGTTCTGGGCTGGGGGAGAGGACGCGACCACCGTTGCGACGGGCGACCGCGTCGACGAAGCGGCGCAGGCCCGGGTCCTCACCCAGCATGAACAGGTTGATGGTCGCACCGGCGCGGGTGAGCAGGTCCACCTCGCGCACGGTGGCGCGGATGGTCTGCGGGTCCGGGGGCCACTGGAACACCGCCTCGGGTGCACCACCCTGGCCGACGTAACTGTCGTCGAGGTGGGCGGTGGGTTCACCGTCGGTGATGACGAGGACGACGGGCTCGGCACCGGGATGTTTACGCAGGTGGCGCCGCGCGATGCTGAGTGCGTGCTGCAGGTTGGTGCCCTGCACGAAGTCGGGTTCCACCTCCGCAAGTTCCCCGAGCGACATGTTCTGCGCATGCAATCCGAACCCGACGATCTGCAGTGCGTCGGCCGGGAACTTCGTCGAGATGAGATGCGACAGCGCGAGGGCGGTCTCCTTCATCGGTCCCCACCGACCCTCGGCGGCCATCGAGAACGACAGGTCCACGCACAGTGCGACGGCCGCGCCGGAACGCCGTTCGGTTTCGACGACCTCGAAGTCCTCCCACGACAGGCGCACTGTTCCGGACCCGTCGGGGCCGGTGCGCTTGAGTGCGTTGGAGACGGTCCGCACGACGTCGAGGGGTTGTTCGTCCCCGAACTCCCAGCGCCGGGTGGCACCCGTGGCCTCGCCGCCCGATCCGGCGTCGTTGTTGTCGTGATCACCTCGGCCACCGGCCCCCACCCGGTCCAGGACGTCCTTCAACGCGGTCTGACCCAACCTACGTAATGCCTTGGGGGACAACGTCAACCCCTTGGCGGAACGGGACAACCAACCCTGTCGCTGGAGTTCGCGTTCGAGATCGCGCAGTCGTTTGACGTCGTCGGCGGCACCGCGGCCGAGCTGACGTTCCACCGCGTCGACGTCCACGTCGTCCAGCGTGGCGCCGGGGTGGTCCTGGCCGAGCTGATCCAGCAGGTCGTCGAGTTCGGAGATGTCCTGCAACGCGTCCGCGGCCTCGCCGTAACCCAGTGGTTCACTGCCACGCTGGCCGCGCACGCGTTCACCACGACTGAAGTCGAGGTCGGGGCGCAACGCCTGGAGGTTGTCGGAGAGCTGCGACATCTGCGCCTGCAGGTCCATGTCGTCACCCATGGCCTGCTGCATGAGCTGCTGCAGTTCATCGCGCTGTTGTGGGGAGAGCGAGCGCATCAAGCGTGACGCGGCGGCCGCGCGGCGGGCGAGGGCGTCCACGAGTTCGTCGAGGTTCGTGACGTTCTCCGCGTCCTCGCCGAGCATCTCGCCATGCTTGGCCATGAAGGCGTCGAAGTCGGCCAAGGTGTCCTCGCCCCGGGCCTTCTTCGCGAGCAGGTCGTTGAGGTCGCTCATCATGTCCTTGAGCGCCTGCATGTTCACCGCCTGCTGCTCCGGCGACCCGCCCTGCAGGGCCTGCTTCATGCCCCGGAACTGCTGGTCGAGGACGTCGTTGCGCAGGCCGTCGAGGATCTGCTGGTATGCCTCCCGCGCGGCCGGCGAGGCCCACTGGTAGTCCTCGAGGTCGCGCACGGCCTGCGCCGTGGAACGGGGTAGGGCGTCGAGGCGCGCCTCCGCGAAGCGCACGTCGTCACCGTCGCGGCCCGCGAGTTCGTCGCGTTCGGCGGCCAGGGCCTGGTCGAGCTGGGCCCGGGCCTTCGTCAGTGAACCGTCGAGGTCGCCGCGGCGGGCTGCCTCGCGGCGCATCCTGGCCGCCCGAGCCCGTAGGTCGTCGAGCCCGGTCCGTCCGTCCGGGCCACGTTGCAGCATCTCGCGCAGGGCGTCGCGCAGCGAGCCACCGGCCAGCACCTCGCGTCCGACCTGGTCGAGCGCCGCCCGCACGTCGTACGGCGCGGCCAGCGGGTCGGGGCCGCCGGCCCACTCGCCGTAGCGGTAACGCCCGCCCCGTCGCCGGCTCCAGCTGTCGCGTCGGGGATCCTGCCCTGCTGCCATGCGGCGACGCTACGTCGCCTCTCGCGAGGGCGCCACGTCCCCGCTCGCCGTGGCCTCTCGAAACCGCGTGCAACGGCACATCTGCACGGCAGTTTGTCTGGACAAATCGGGGTGCGACGGTGGCATGATAGGCCGCGTTCGACTACCCGGCGGGGTTCGTCCCGCCGATGATGTACGAGGAGGCTTCGTGACCACCACCACCGCCAGCTCCACCGCCGCCGCTGGCACGGCGAGTGCTCAGGACAAGGGCGTGGACGGGCAGTTCCCCGTCGTCGCGCACTGGATCTCCGGGGCGGCGAACCCCGGTTCCGGGGACCGCGTCGCCGACGTGTACGACCCGGCCACCGGCCGCGTCACCAAGCAGGTGGCCCTCGCCGCACCCGAGGACGTGCAGGCCGCCGTCGGCGCCGCCAAGGCCGCGTTCCCGATGTGGCGCGACACCTCCCTCGCCCGCCGCACCGCGATCCTGTTCAGGTTCCGCGAGTTGCTGGACGCCCGCAAACCCGAGCTCGCCGAGATCATCACCGCCGAGCACGGCAAGGTCGTCTCCGACGCCCTCGGCGAGGTCTCGCGTGGGCAGGAGGTCGTCGAGCTGGCGTGCGGCATCAACCACCTGCTCAAGGGCGGTTTCTCCGAGAACGCCTCGACGAAAATCGACGTCTACTCGCTGCGTCAGCCGCTCGGTGTCGTCTCGATCATCTCGCCGTTCAACTTCCCCGCCATGGTCCCGATGTGGTTCTTCCCCATCGCCATCGCGGCCGGTAACACCGTCGTCCTCAAACCGAGCGAGAAGGACCCCTCCGCGGCGAACTTCATCGCCGGGTTGTGGAAGGACGCGGGCCTGCCCGACGGTGTCTTCAACGTCCTGCACGGCGACAAGGTCGCCGTCGACGGGTTGCTCACCCACCCCGACGTGGCCTCGGTCTCCTTCGTCGGGTCCACCCCGATCGCCAGGTACGTCTACGAGACGGGCACCAGCCACGGCAAGCGCGTCCAGGCGCTCGGTGGGGCGAAGAACCACATGCTCGTCCTGCCCGACGCCGATCTCGACCTCGCCGCGGACGCCGCCGTCAACGCGGGTTTCGGCTCCGCGGGCGAACGGTGCATGGCCGTCTCGGCCCTGCTCGCCGTCGACTCCGTCGCCGACCAGCTGATCACGAAGATCAAGGAACGCGTCGCGACCCTGCGCACCGGTGACGGCCGCCGCGGGTGCGACATGGGTCCCCTGGTCACGGGTGTCCACCGCGACAAGGTCAGTGGTTACGTCGACGCGGGCGTCCAGGAGGGCGCCGACCTGGTCATCGACGGCCGCGAGGTCGTCCCGGACGCCCAGGACGACCAGGCTGCCGCAGACGGTTTCTGGCTCGGGCCCACGCTGTTCGACAACGTGACGAGCGACATGTCGATCTACACCGACGAGATCTTCGGTCCCGTCCTCTCCGTCGTCCGCGTCTCCGGTTACGACGAGGCGATGGAGCTCATCAACTCCAACCGGTACGGCAACGGGGTGGCGATCTTCACCAACGACGGTGGTGCGGCGCGCAAGTTCCGCAACGAGGTCCAGGTCGGGATGATCGGCATCAACGTGCCGGTTCCCGTCCCGGTCGCCTACTACTCCTTCGGCGGGTGGAAGCAGTCCCTGTTCGGCGACACGCACGCCCACGGCAGCGAAGGCGTTCATTTCTTCACCCGCGGCAAGGTCGTCACCGAACGGTGGCTCGACCCCTCCCACGGTGGTCTGAACCTGGGGTTCCCCCAGAACGACTGACGGTTCACCGCCCGCACAGCTGATGGCGACGCCCCCTACCGGTCCCCGGTGCGGGGCGTCGTAGCGTCTGCCGGGTGCAGAGTCGGCGAGGGGTGCGTCAGATGCTGCGTGGCAGCGACATCGGAATCGGGTATGCCCTCGTGGTCCTAGGGGTCGCCTTGGTGTTGCATCTGCAGCCGGCCCACGACCAGGTCGCCCTGGTGCAGGATTCGAGCACCAACATCGACAACCTGCGCCACTTCCCCCTCCGCGTGCTCCTGCTCAGCGCAGTCGTCGTCCCCGACCCCGAGGGTCTGCTCATCCTCGTCCCGCTCGTGGTGTTCTTCACCGCCTGCCAGCGCTGGCTCGGGCGCATCTCGAGCATCGTCGTCTTCGGGATCGGGCACGTCGGTGCCACGCTGTTCGTCGCCGTCGTACTGGTGTCACAGCTGACGCGGGGTCGCCTGGACCCCGGGATCGTGCACGCCCCCGACGTCGGTGTCAGCTACGGCCTGGCCTGCCTGGCCGGGTTGCTCGCGGCGCGGACGGCACGTCGGCTGCGGTGGGCCTACGTGCTCGTCACGGCGGGCATCCTGGTGACCGTCCTGATCCTCGCCCCCGACTTCACGGCGTTGGGCCACGTGGTGGCGTTCGGCCTCGGATCGGGACTCGCTCTGGTGGTCCACCGCGCGGTGGCTGCCGCGACGTCCTCGCCCGCGAAGAGCGCCGGGTCTCAGCTCCCGTAAACCGTACGGCCGTCGTCGAGGACGAGTTTGTCCAACCGGCGCGTCAGGTGCAGGGCCTCGAGGACGAACTCGACGCCGGAGGCCGCCCGTCCGGGGGTGGGTTCGTCGCCCAGCCCGAGACGGTCCAGAACCTGCGCGAGACCCGCCACGGTGCCGACCTGCTCCAGCAGGCGCTGCGCCGGGACGAGATCGCCCGTCTCGATCGTGCGGCCCTGCGTCACGAGTTCGGAGAAACCCGAGAGTTCCGCACCGCCGAGGCGCGAGCGGTAGGTCTCCGCGATCGCGGTGCGCAGCAGGTGCTCCAGGACCTCGATCTCCCGGCCCTCCTCACCCTGCTCGAACTCGACCTTGCCGCCCAGCACGCTGACGATCGTATGCAGGTCACCGACGCGGGCCACCGGCTCACCCGTCTCACCCGAGAGGGCGGAGCGGCGCAGGGCGGCCGCGGCGACCGTCTCGGCGGCGGCGATCGCGAAGCGGGCCGAGACGCCGGAGGCCGGGTCCACCGCCGGGGACTCCCGGACCCCACGCGTGAACCGGGCGAGCACCTCGACGAGGTGCTCGGGGACCTCGGCGACGGTCTCGGCCTCCTGCTGGACGAGTGCCACCTCGAGATCCACCTCGAGGGGGTAGTGCGTGCGCACCTCGGCGCCGAAACGGTCCTTGAGCGGGGAGATGATGCGCCCACGGTTGGTGTAGTCCTCGGGGTTCGCACTCGCCACCAGGAGCAGGTCCAGCGGCAGGCGCAGCTGATAACCGCGGACCTGGATGTCGCGTTCCTCCAGCACGTTGAGCAGCGAGACCTGGATGCGCTCGGCGAGGTCGGGCAGCTCGTTGATGGCGAAGATGCCGCGGTTGGTCCGGGGTACGAGGCCGAAGTGGATGGTCTCCGGGTCCCCCAGGCTGCGGCCCTCGGCGACCTTCACGGGGTCCACGTCACCGATGAGGTCACCGACCGAGGTGTCCGGCGTGGCCAGCTTCTCGCCGTAGCGCAACGAACGGTGCAACCAGTCGACGGCGAGGTCGTCACCCTCGGCCGCCACGCGGCGGCGCGAGGCGGGGGTCAGTGGGGCGTAGGGGTGCTCGTTGAGCTCGCTGCCCTCGATGACCGGCGTCCATTCGTCGAGCAGGCCGACGAGGGAACGCAGCAGGCGGGTCTTGCCCTGACCGCGCTCACCGAGCAGGACCACGTCGTGACCGGCGAGGAGTGCGCGTTCGAGTTCGGGCGCCACGGTGTCCTCGTAACCGACCACCCCGGGGAAGCGGTCCTCACCGGCGCGCATGCGCTGCAACAGGTTGCGCCGAAGCTCGGCTTTCACCCCGACGTGCTCGTGTCCACTGGCGCGCAGGGCGCCCAGTGTGCGGGGGAGGTCGGTGGGGACGTCGAGGGGGAGCGTGGTGGGGGTGGCGGTGCTCACGGAGAGAACCTACGTCGCGTTCACCGAGAACGCACGGGCCGCTCGTTCGTCGCGCCTTCGACCGCGCGATCCCCGCTCGGGGCAGGATGCTCCCCATGTCCGTCCCGTCCCGTAACGATCACCGTCCCTACGTGAGCCCCGCCCTGCGGACGGCCGCCGACTGGTCGTGGCGCTTCGTCGTGGTGATCGCCGGTGTCGTCGTGCTGGCCTACGGCCTGAGCTTCGTCAGCGAGATCTTCATCCCCGTCCTGGTCGCACTGCTGATCACGGCGCTGTTGCTTCCCGTCGTGCGGTGGGGGCACCGGATCGGGGTGCCGCAGGCCGTCGCGGCGCTCGTCACGCTCCTGCTGGCGCTGGCCGTCGTCGCGGGGCTTGTCACGCTCATCAGCACCCAAGCCGCGAGCGGGTTCGGCGACCTGTCCGACTCTGCGACGCAGGGCATCGGCGAGGTCGAGAAGTGGCTCTCGAACGGTCCGTTCCATCTCTCGTCAGGGGCGATCTCGGGTTACGTCGACCAGGCCGAGCAGGCGGTGTCGAACAACCGGGACGCGATCGTCACGGGGGCGACCTCGGTCGCGACGACGGCCGGCCACCTCGTCGCGGGCTTCTTCATCACGATGTTCTCGACGTTCTTCTACCTGCTGGAGGGGCGCCGGATCTGGTCCTGGCTGCTGCACCTCATGCCCAGACCGGCCCGCCAACCGCTCGACGACGCAGCCCGGCAGTCCTGGGTGACCCTGACGCACTACATGCGAGCCACGATCATCGTCGCGTTCGTCGACGGAGCCGGTGTGGCGATCGGGGCGGCCGTCCTGCAGGTACCGCTCGCGGTGCCCTTGGGGCTCGTCGTCTTCCTCGGCGCGTTCATCCCCATCATCGGGGCACTCCTGTCGGGAATCGTGGCGGTGCTGGTGGCGCTCGTCGCCCAGGGTCCGGCCATCGCCCTGATCATGCTGGGAGTGATCATCCTGGTGCAGCAGGTGGAGAGTCACCTGTTGCAGCCCTTCCTGATGGGCCGCGCCGTCGCCGTCCACCCACTCGCCGTGATCCTGGCCGTCGCCGGGGGAGCGACGGTGTTCGGGATCGTCGGTGCACTCTTCGCCGTGCCGCTGGTCGCGGTGCTGAACACGGGGGTCAGTGCGCTGGCCCGGGGTGGTCGCCCGAGCGGGGAGGTCGCCGAGATCGACGCCTCCGAGGCTCCGTTGGCCCCTGACACCCCCGCGCCCAACGACGCGACGGAACACACCGACGACGATCAGCCGAGCCTTGATCTGCAGCGTTGATCTGGGGGGCCGATTCCCGGGGCCGATTCCCGGGGCCGGTCTCTACGGCCGATCTGTAGCGCCGGCCCGCCGGGCGGTCCGGCTCAGCCCGTGAAGGGCTTCGCCCCGAGCACCTTGACGGGAACGACCGCGCCGCTGGGTGCCGTGTAGGTGACCTCCGCGCCGGGCAGGCGGCCGAGGATCGCGGCTCCCAACGGGGACCGTTCGCTGTAGACGTCGAGACCGGCGCCGTCACCGACCTCGCGGCTGCCGAGGAGGAAGGACATCTCCTCACCGGCGAGCTCGATCGTGACGACGGAGCCCAGCACGACCTCGCCGGACACCTGGGGAGCCGCGCCGCCCACCTGGGCCGTCTCGAGCAGGTGGCGGAGCTGGCGGATGCGCAGTTCCTGCTTGCCCTGCTCCTCCTTGGCCGCGTGGTAGCCGGCGTTCTCCTTGAGGTCACCCTCTTCGCGGGCCTGCTCGATGCGTTTGGCGAGCTCCGTGCGCCCCTCACCGCAGAGGTGGTCGTACTCCGCCTGCAGCCGGTCGAAGGCGTCCTGGGTCAACCAGGTGACGTTGCCGGTGGTGGTCTCGCTCACGGTGCACTCCTCGCCCTGTCCTCTTCGGGAGCGGCCTCCTGCCCCTCCCGCCATCACAAACGACCGAGTCGCCCGGCCCCACGAAGGCGGGAGCGAACGACTCGAAACTGCCACGTTAGCCCCTCACCGGGTCACGCCCGAACCAGCGCACAGGACACGACCTCCACGGTGACGGCCCGCGCAGTGGTCTTGACCTCGGCCGTCTCCTGCACGTCCGCATCGGATGTCGACGCGGCGACGTCGACCTGGAGCAGGCCGACCTCGGACGAGTCCGCGTCCAGCGCGTGGACCGTGCAGCGCACGGCCTGACCGGCCTCGCGGGTCACGCTGAAACGGATCTCGGCGGTGGAGTCGTCGACGACGCTGTGCCCGATCTCGGTGAAGGACGGACCACTGGACTGGGCGAGCGAGACCCACACCCCGTAGCCGATGACGAGCAGGGCGAAGAGCACGGACAACCCCAGCAGAACGGGGCGCCGGTACCAGGGGCGGGCACCCCCCGGGGGTCGCCCGTAGCGCTGCGCGAGCGGGTCGCTGTCCACGTCGTCATGCTCCCGGTGGTCGTGGTCGCTGATCCATCGGAGAGGATGGGACTCGATGGTCGCACCCACCGGGGTGGGCACGACCAATGGGTTGTAGGCCTTGGCAGGTACGAGAGGAGCAGGTGGTGGCGGAGACGTTGCGGCTGATGGCCGTGCACGCCCACCCGGACGACGAGTCGAGCAAGGGTGCCGCGTCGATGGCGCGCTACGTGGCGCAGGGTGTCGAGGTCCTCGTGGTCTCGTGCACAGGAGGTGAGCGCGGGGACGTGCTCAACCCGCGGTTGAAGGGCGATCCGCGGATGCTGCGCGACATGTCCGAGTACCGCCGCCGGGAGATGGCGGAAGCCGCCCGCATCCTCGGTGTGCAGCACCGGTGGTTGGGCTACGTCGATTCCGGGTTGCCCGAGGGTGATCCGCTGCCGCCACTGCCCGCGGGCTGTTTCGCGCTCGAACCGACGGAGTTCACCGTCAACGCCCTCGTCCACGTGGTGCGGGAGTTCCGTCCGCACGTCATGACGACCTACGACGAGTCCGGCGGGTATCCCCACCCGGACCACATCATGACCCACACCGTCTCGCGGGCAGCCTTCGACGCCGCGGCCGACGCCGAGCAGTTCCCGCTCGCGGGGGCGGCCTGGCAGACGTCGAAGCTCTACTACCACGCGTCCTTCTCCCGGCAGCGGATGGCGAAGTTCCATGAGGCGCTGATCGCCCAGGGCAAGGATTCGCCGTTCCAGGAGTGGATGGACCGCGCCGCGAAGGAGGCCGAGAACCCGGACGCTGCGAAGCGGACGGAACTCGAGATCACCACCCGCATCGAATGCGCCGACCAGTTCCCGATCCGGGACGCCGCCCTGCTCGCGCACGCGACGCAGATCGACCCGGACGGTTGGTTCTTCGGGGTTTCCCTCGACCTGCAGCGCGAGATCTGGCCGACGGAGGACTACTCGCTGGCCGTCTCGCACGTCGCGACGCAGACTCCGGAGGACGACCTGTTCGCCGGGCTGCGCTCCGAGGTGCCGGCGTGATCAGCGCGCTGTTCCTGGCCATCACCCCGTCGCCGGGTGCCCCGACGACGGGCACCCCGGTGACGACGGAGGTGGACGCCGACCTCGTGACCCCGGGTCTGTGGGGTTTCGTCCTGCTCTTCGTGCTGGCGGTCGCGGTCTACTTCCTCGGGCGCAGCATGGCCCGGCGCGTGCAACGGGTGAACCAACGCGCCCGCGCCGAGGAGGAGGAACGCGCCCAGCAGGACGTGGATCTCACGCAGACCGTTGCGGTGCAGCGCGTCCACGACGTCGAGGATCCCCCCACGTCCAGCTGAGCGCTGGACTCGTCTCCGAGCAGCGGGCACGGAGCGTCGGCGCCTCGCGACTCAACTCAACTCGACTCGACCTGACTCGACACAATTCGACACGGTCGGCGCGAGCGAACCACCCGACCCCTTTCTTGTCCGAGGACGATGTCCTGGGCGGTACCGACATCCCGCCGATCGCGGGCTCCCGGCAGCCGTGTTTGTGACCCTGTGGCAGCGTGGTCCCCGTGCCCAACCGCCTCCAGCACTCGACCAGCCCTTACCTGCTGCAGCATCGCGACAATCCCGTCGACTGGCAGGAATGGGGCCCGGTCGCGTTCGCGGAGGCGGTCGCCCGCGACGTCCCCGTCCTCGTCTCCACGGGTTATGCCGCGTGCCACTGGTGCCACGTCATGGCGCACGAGTCCTTCGAGGACCCGCAGACGGCCGCCGCCATGAACGCGTCCTTCGTCTGCGTGAAGGTGGACCGTGAGGAACGTCCCGACGTGGACGCCGTCCACATGGCCGCGACGACCGCGCTCACCGGGCAGGGCGGTTGGCCGATGACGACCTTCTGCACCCCGGGCGGTGAGATCTTCTACGCCGGCACCTATTTCCCCCCACGCCCGCACCCTCAGCTGCCGTCGTTCCCGCAGGTCCTCGCGGCCGTGTCGCACGCCTGGGACGAGCGGCGGGAGGAGGTGCTGGGTTCCGGCGCTCGCATCGCCGCCGCCCTGGGTGCGAGTGGCGCCCCCGCCGGGTCCGTCCCGGACGCCGACGCCCTCGGGTCGGCCGTGACGCTGCTCGCCGGGGAGGAGGACCGCGAGCACGGCGGGTTCGGTGGTGCACCGAAGTTCCCGCCGTCCATGGTCGTGGAGTTCCTGCTGCGCCACGCCGCCCGGACCGGTTCCGCACAGGCCGCCGGCCTCGCGCAGCGCACCCTCACCGCGATGGCGCGCAGCGGGATGTGCGATCAGGTGGGCGGCGGGTTCGCCCGCTACGCCGTGGACGCCGGCTGGGTCGTCCCGCACTTCGAGAAGATGTTGTACGACAACGCCCTGCTGGCCCGCGCCTACCTGCACTCCTACCGCGCGACGGGCGACGCCGAGCACCGCCGGGTCGCCGAGCAGACGTGTGAGTGGATGCTCGCGGGGGTCGGGACCCCCGAGGGTGCGTTCGCCGCCTCGCTGGACGCCGACACCCCGGTGCTGGACGAGACCGGTCATGTCGCCACGATCGAGGGGGCGACCTACGTCTGGACGTCCGGTGACCTCGTCGAGGTCCTCGGCATCGACGACGGCCCCTGGGCCGCGCAGCTGCTCGGTGTCAGCGACAAGGGGACGTTCGAGCACGGCACCTCGACGGCGCAGCTGCTGCGCGATCTCGGGGCCGATGGGAACGACGGAGCTGAACTGGCGCGCTGGTTGCGGCTGCGTGAGCGTCTCGCCGCCGCCCGTGCCGACCGCCCGCAACCCGCCCGCGACGACAAGGTCGTGCTCGCCTGGAACGGTCTGGCGATCGCGGCGCTCGCCGAGGCGGGGGCGTTGCTGGAACGCCCGGACCTGCTGCTCGCCGCCCGCACCGCCGCGACGTTCCTGCTCGCCGTCCACCAGGTGGACGGCCGCTGGCGTCGGGTCTCGCGCGAGGGGTCGGTTGGTTCCCCGGCGGCCGTCCTGGAGGATCTCGGCGACCTCGCGGAGGGGCTGCTGGCGTTGCACGCCGTGACGGGGGAGCGTCGCTGGTTCGAGGTGGCGCGTGCGATCGGCGACGAGATCCTCGCCGAGTTCCTCGCCCCGGACGGCGGGTTCTTCGACGTCGCCGCGCACGCCGTCGACCCGGCGTTGGCCGCGGCCCGCGGTGGTGCCGAGCGCCCGCGCGACCCCTCCGACGGTGCGACCCCCTCCGGCGCCTCCGCGGCGGCCGGCGCCCTGCTGAGCCTCGGCGCCCTCACGGGCGAAGCCCGTTACCGCGACGCAGCCCTCGCCGCGTTGGGGGTGGTCGGCGCGCTCGCGGTGCAGGCCCCCCGTTTCGTGGGCTGGGGTCTCGCGGTCGCCGAGGCCGCGTTCGACGGACCCCGCGAGGTCGCCGTGCTGGGGGTGGCGGGTGACGCGCACAGCGCTGCGCTGCACCGCACGGCCCTCGCGGGGACGGCCCCGGGCCTGGTCGTGGCCCGCGGTGTCCCGGGGGAGGACTCACCGCAGTTGCTGGCGCAGCGCGGGCTGGTCGCGGGCGGTGCCGCGGCCTACGTCTGCCGCGGGCAGGTCTGCGACGCCCCGACGACGTCGGTCACCGACCTCGCCCGGGCGTTGGGCGCCCGCGGCCCTCAGTAGGTCGCCAGCGAGATCGCGACGTAGTGCCCCGCGAACCCGACGATGGTGCAGGCGTGGAACACCTCGTGGAACCTGAACCGGCGTG
>JBPBQU010000361.1:0-12735 GCA_050955085.1 Janthinobacterium lividum
GTGGTAAAGCGCACTGGTCCCGAACAGCAGGGCCGCGGTGGCCGCGAAGACTGCGGCCGCGGCCCGCGAGCCCGGGGTGGGAGCCAGGCAGATCAACGCCGCACCGGCGACCAGGACCACGGGGAAGAAGCCGGCGTGCAACCAGCCGCGCAAGGTGGGTTTCGCGATGGTGAGCGCGGGGACCGACATGCCGCGACGCTAGCCTACGCAACCGTAGGTTGCGCCTGATCACCATCCCGCCGACGGGTGGCGACCCCATCAGGAGCCAGGTATACGGTGAACGCCGATGGGCCTCCGCGATCTTCTCTACAGCGCGTACGGGCGGCGGCTGGAACGCTCGCTCGACTCCGACGTGCTGCCCCGCCACGTGGGGATCATCCTCGACGGGAACCGGCGCTGGGCCAAGGCCTCCGGAGCATCGAGCGCGCACGGTCACCGGGCGGGTGCCGACAAGGTCCTCGAGGTCATGGGGTGGTGCGCCGACGAAGGTATCGAGGTCGTCACCCTCTACCTGCTCTCCACCGACAACCTCACCCGCCCGGCTGCCGAGCTCGAACCCCTCATAGAGATCGTCGAGGATGCCGTGGCCCGGGTGGCCGCGACCGGGCGGTGGAAGGTGCACCCCGTCGGGGCGCTGGACCTGTTGCCCGCCCCGAGCGCCGAGCGGTTGCGCGAGCTGCAACGCCGGACGGTCGACATCGGGCAGGGCGTCGTCAACGTCGCCATCGGGTACGGCGGACGGCAGGAGATCGTCGCCGCCGTGCGTTCCCTGCTGCGCGAGCATGCGCAGCGGGGGACGAGCCTGGACGAGCTGGCCGACGGGCTCGACGTCGAACACATCGCGGCCCACCTCTACACCAAGGGTCAGCCGGATCCCGATCTGGTGATCCGCACCTCCGGTGAACAACGGCTCTCGGGTTTCCTGCTGTGGCAGAGCGCGCATTCGGAGTTCTACTTCTGCGATGTGCTCTGGCCGGACTTCCGCAAGGTCGACTTCCTGCGGGCCCTACGTTCCTACGCCGAGCGGGAGCGACGTTTCGGCACCTGAGGGTGAGCACCGTCTCGGCGGCCGGTACGCGTTGATCACCCCGACGTCGCCCACTGCTCACCCGGGCGGGTGTGTTGTCCGTCCACACCCGTCGATCTGGGGATAGCGTCGTCATCAGACGGGTGGTGTCCGCCGCCCTTTCGGGAGGTTGCCGTGCGCGCTGCCCAGCCACGGGAACCTGAGGTCCCGGTCCGCCGCTGCTGAGGGGGGCCGGGCGCGGCTGCGCTCCGAGTCCCCGAGAACGGGAGACGTCCGTGACCACCAGCTCCAGCCCCGCCGCGCCGAGCACCCCGACCCCCGCGTCCGGAGGGGACACCGTCGCGCAGCGCCGGACGTTCGTCCTGGACACCTCCGTCCTGCTCTCCGATCCGGGTGCCTTGACGCGCTTCGCCGAGCACGACGTCGTCCTCCCGCTGGTCGTCGTCAGCGAACTCGAGGGCAAGCGCCACCACCCGGAACTGGGGTACTTCGCCCGCGAGTCGCTGCGCCGCCTGGACGACCTGCGCGTCGAGTTCGGTCGTCTCGACCAGCCCATGGCGATCGGTGCCGCCGGTGGCACCCTGCGCGTCGAGCTCAACCACAGCGAGATCTCGACGCTGCCGTCCGCGCTGCGTTCCGGCCCGTTGGCCACCTCGGGGGACACCCGGATCCTGGCCGTGGCGCGCAACCTCGCCGACGAGGGTCACGACGTGACGGTCGTCTCCAAGGACGTCCCGCTGCGCGTGAAGGCCTCCGCCGTCGGGCTCACGGCCGACGAGTACCGCGCCGAGCTCGCCCCGGATTCGGGCTGGACCGGGGTCAGCGAGCTCGACGTGAGCGCCGGCGACGTGGCGGCCCTCTACGAGGAGGGGACGCTCGAGCACGAGGAGGCGCGACAGTTGCCGTGCAACACCGGCGTGGTGATCTCCTCTCCGCGCGGGCACGCACTGGGACGGGTCACGGCTGAGAAGCAACTGCGGCTCATCAAGGGTGATCGTGAGGCGTTCGGAGTCCGCGGCCGTTCCGCGGAGCAGCGCATCGCTCTCGATGTCCTGCTCGACCCGGCCGTGAGCATCGTCTCCCTCGGCGGGCGGGCGGGGACGGGCAAGTCGGCGCTCGCGCTGTGTGCCGGTCTCGAGGCCGTGCTGGAACGTCGCGAACAACGCAAGGTCGTCGTCTTCCGCCCGCTGTACGCCGTCGGCGGCCAGGATCTCGGATACCTGCCGGGGACCGAGGCCGAGAAGATGGGTCCCTGGGGTCAGGCGGTCTTCGACACCCTGGAGGCGCTGGTCAGCCCCCACGTCCTCGAGGAGGTCATGCGCCGCGACCTGCTCGAGGTGCTTCCGCTGACGCACATCCGGGGACGTTCGCTGCACGACGCCTACGTGATCGTGGACGAGGCGCAGTCGTTGGAGCGCAACGTGCTGCTCACCGTGCTCTCCCGGATCGGGCAGAACTCGAAGGTCGTCCTGACCCACGACGTGGCACAGCGCGACAACCTCCGGGTGGGTCGTCACGACGGGGTGGCCGCGGTCGTGGAGGCCCTCAAGGGTCACCCCCTCTTCGCGCACGTGACCCTCACACGTTCGGAGCGCTCACCGGTTGCCGCCCTGGTCACGGAGTTGCTCGCCGACTTCGGCGCCTGAGGGCCCCGATCGTGTGGGATGTCCCACAAAAGTCGACGGATTGTTACCACCACGTTACCGCTCCGTGACGATCATGCCTGAGCACGTTTGCTTCCGGGCGGCCCGACGAGGCAGCGTGCCCGCTCGACAGCACCCCAGCGCCGTCCGAGCGGGACCCGGCCTTTCGACGGCCCACCCGCACCGATCGGGGCCCACGACCGCACCGCCTCCCGAGCGACGCGGTAGCCCGGCCGTGGGGTGGACGCGTTCGACCGGGCGTGGGCCGGCGAATCTCGGAAGGCCCGGTTTGCCGTCCCACCACAGCCCCGGTAGACACCGCCGCGACCCTCGGCGCTGGTCCCGGATGGCGGCCCCCGCTGCGGTTGCCGTCACGGCGTCCGTCCTGGGCGTCGCCGTGCTCACCTCCGGCTCCGGTTCCGGTGCAACCGCGCAAGCAGCCGTGCCCGACCAGCTCCTGCGCGCCGCCAACACCGAGCGGCAGGTCGTCACGTCACAGCACTGGTTCGCGCAGCTCGGCGTTCGCGCCACCGCCGACGCCCGCGTCGACCGGGAACGCCAGACCGCGGCGGCCGAGGTGGAACGTCTTGCCGACGAGGCCCGCGCCGCCGCCGCCGCCGAGGCCACCCGCGACCTCCAGCGCGACCCCCGTGCCGTGGCGAAGCTCATGATCGCCGAGCGTGGTTGGGGGACGGAGCAGTTCTCCTGCCTCGACTCGCTGTGGACCAAGGAGAGTGGCTGGGACTACTCGGCGGACAACCCGACCTCGAGCGCGTACGGGATCCCGCAGGCGTTGCCCGGGGTCAAGATGGCCTCGGTCGGCGCCGACTGGCGGACCAACCCCGTCACCCAGATCACCTGGGGCCTGAACTACATCGAGAACCGCTACGGCACACCGTGCTCGGCGTGGAGCCACAGCAGATCCTCCAACTGGTACTGAAGCCGCCCTGCCGGGCTCGCCGCGGACGGTCGAAGGCACCCCCTGGCAGGCCGTAGAGTTGCAGGCGGTGCGCTCCGGACCGTCGTCGGTCGGAGCGCGATCGTCCTGACCCATCGTCCGGGCCTCATCGAGGTGGACGTGTTCCGGGTCAGGCTGACCAAACGATCTGGAGGAACAGTGAACAACGCCCGACCCAAGGTGCGCATCAGCCGCGCACTCGGGGTGGCCCTCACGCCGAAGGCCGCCCGCTACATGGACCGCCGTCCCTACCCGCCGGGTATGCACGGTCGCAAGCAGAAGAAGGCGTCGGACTACGCGACGCAGCTGCGTGAGAAGCAGCGCTTGCGTTTCCAGTACGACATCAGCGAGACCCAGCTGCGTCGTGCCTACGACCTCGCCAAGCGCAAGCCCGGCAAGACCGGCCAGAACCTCGTCGCGCTGCTCGAGACCCGTCTCGACGCCATCGTGTGGCGTGCCGGCTTCGCCCGCACCATCTACCAGGCGCGCCAGATGGTCGTGCACCGCCACATCAACGTCGACGGTCGCCGCGTCGACCGCCCCTCCTACCGGGTCGTGCCCGGTCAGACCATCGAGGTCTCGGCCCGCAGCAAGACGAAGACGCCGTTCATCGTCGCGGCCGAGGGTGGCTGGAGCGACAACGAGATCCCGGGTTGGCTCCAGGTGGAGCGCGCCGACCTGACCGCCAAGGTCAACGCGGTGCCCGTCCGTGAGCAGATCCCGGTGACCTGCGACGAGCAGCTCGTCGTCGAGTACTACTCCCGCTGACCTGCGGCGTGCGCGCTTCGGCGTGCACGTCGGCGAAGGGCACCGAACCCGAGGTGGTTCGGTGCCCTTCGTCGCGTCCGGGTAGCGTCGCGTCATGACCTCCGTGGACAGCAAACCCTTCGCCCAACTGCTCACCGAGCAGGTCGCCATGGAGTTCCAGGCCCACCAGCAGTACATCGCGCTCGCGGTCTGGTTCGACGGTCACGACCTCAAGCAGCTGGGAAAACTCTTCTACGCGCAGGCGCTGGAAGAGCGCAACCACGGGATGATGATGGTGCAGTACCAGCTGGACCGCGACCTCCCGGTGACCATCCCCGCCGTCGACGGTGTCCGCAACGAGTTCGGGCACGTGCGTGAACTCATCCAGCTCGCCCTGGAGCAGGAGAAGGACGTCACCGCGGCCATCGAGCGGTTGTTCGCCGCGGCGCGTGCCGAACGCGACTACATCGCCGAGCAGTTCGTGCTCTGGTTCCTCAAGGAACAGGTCGAGGAGATCTCCTCGATGACCACCCTGCTGACCATCGTGGACCGCGCCGGGGACGACTGGTTCAAGGTCGAGGGCTGGCTGGCCCGGGAGGGACACGGCGAGGACCACGACGCCACCGCACCCCCGGCCGCCGGCGGGGCCGTCTGAGCGGACGAGCTGGGGGGTACCGAACCCCCCAGCCAGGTCAGGCGGTGGGTGTCGTCATGCTCAGCACGTCCAGGGCCGCGTCGAGCTGCTCCTCGCTGACCTCGCCACGCGCCACGAAACCGAGGTCGATGACCGCCTCGCGCACGGTCGAACCGGTCGCCACGGCGTGCTTGGCGACCTTGGCCGCCGACTCATAGCCGATGACCCGGTTGAGCGGCGTCACGATCGAGGGCGAGGACTCCGCGAAGCGGCGACACTGCTCCACATCCGCCTCGATCCCGTCGATGGTGCGGTCGGCCAGCAGCCTGGCGGCGTTGCCCAGCAGCCGCGCCGACTCCAACACGTTGCGCGCCATCACGGGGATCTGCACGTTGAGCTCGAAGGACCCACTCGCGCCGGCCCAGGCCACGGTGGCGTCGTTGCCGACGACCTGCGCGCAGATCATGAGCGTGGCCTCGGGCACCACCGGGTTGACCTTCCCGGGCATGATCGAGGAACCCGGTTGCAGGTCGGGCAGGCGGATCTCACCGAGCCCGGCCCGCGGTCCGGAGCTCATCCAGCGCAGGTCGTTGCAGATCTTGGTGAGGCTCACCGCGATCACCCGCAGCGCCCCGGAGAGCTCCACGAGGGAGTCCCGCGCACCCTGGGCCTCGAAGTGGTCCTCGGCCTCGGTGAGCGGTAACGAGGTGTCCGCGGCGAGGAGCTCGATGACCCGCTGCGGGAAACCCGGGGGGGTGTTGATGCCGGTACCCACGGCCGTCCCCCCCAGCGGGACCTCCGCGACGCGCACGATCGTCGCCTGCGCGCGCTCGACCCCGCGCTTCAGCTGCGCGGCGTAACCGGAGAATTCCTGGCCCAACGTGACCGGTGTCGCGTCCATGAGGTGGGTCCGCCCGGATTTCACGACCCCGACGAACTCGACCGCCTTGCGGCGCAGGGACGCCTCGAGATGCTGCAGGGCCGGGACGAGCTCGTTCACGACGGCCGAGGTGGCGGCCACGTGCACCGAGGTCGGGAAGACGTCGTTGGACGACTGCGAGGCGTTGACGTGGTCGTTGGGGTGGACGGGGCGGCCGAGGCGCTCGGTGGCCAGCGTCGCGATGACCTCGTTGGCGTTCATGTTGGAGCTGGTACCGGAACCGGTCTGGAAGATGTCCACCGGGAACTCCGCGTCCCACACACCGGAGGCCACCTCCTCCGCCGCGTCCGCGATCGCCTGCGCCAGGGTCTGCTCGAGCACACCCAGCTCGGCGTTCGCCAGGGCCGCTGCCTTCTTGATGCGGGCCAGCGCCTCGATGTGGGCGCGTTCGAGGCCGGTACCCGACAACGGGAAGTTCTCCACCGCCCGCTGCGTCTGCGCGCTGAACTTCGCGGCCGCGGGAACCCTGACCTCCCCCATCGTGTCGTGCTCGATGCGGTATCCCGTTGCGGGGGATGTGCTTGCAGGAGATGTGGTTGCGGGGGATGGGTCTGTGGGGACGTCGGTGGCCATGCCCCCATCCTGCCAAGTCGACTGCCGGACGTGCGCACTCGGTCACCCGGTCCACCCGAGGTCACGATGACCTCACGATGGTGACGTTCCCGGCGCTCAGGGTGGCACTGCGTCACGACGGGGTGTAGGAAGTGCGCACAGCGAACAGACGACGACGTCAGGAGGAGCTGTGGGCAGCGCTTGGCGTACCCGCCTGGGGGTGGTGACCACCGCGGTGGTTCTCGCCACGACCCTGGCGTCGTGCGGAGACAGTACGTCGGCGTCGGGAACCCCGACGTTGAACTGGTACATCAACCCCGACAACGGAGGGCAGCAGACGATCGCGCAACGGTGCAGTGACGACTCCGCCGGCGCCTACACCATCAAGACGGCCATCCTCCCCAGCGACGCCGCACAGCAGCGCGAGCAGCTGATGCGGCGACTGGCCGGCAACGACAGTTCCATCGACCTCATGAGCCTGGACCCGGTGTTCGTGCCGGAAACCGCGGAGGCGGGTTTCCTGGCCGAGATTCCCGCCGATGTCCAGAAGACCCTGTCCGACGGCGTCGTCGGTGGCGCCGTGCAAGGGGCGTCCTGGAAGGGGCAACTCGTCACCGCACCGTTCTGGGCGAACACGCAACTGCTCTGGTACCGCAAGTCCGTCGCGCAGGCGGCCGGTCTGGACATGACGAGACCCGTGACGTGGGAGCAGCTCATCGAGGCCGCCAGAACACAGGGCACCGCGATCGGTGTGCAGGGGCAGCGCGCGGAATCGATGACCGTGTGGGTCAACGCGATGATCGCCTCGGCCGGCGGGAAGATCATCGAGAACCCGGACGCCAAGGGACAGGACATCAGGCTCGGGTTGGACACCGATGCCGGGCGGGCGGCGGCCACGGTGATGAAGGACATCACCACCGCCGGGGTCGGTGGGCCCGGGATCGACAACCGGGACGAGGCGGCGACCGCGAACCTGTTCCAACAGGGCGGGGCCGCGTTCATGGTGAACTGGCCCTTCGTCTACGCGCAGGGCAAGTCGGCGGCCGACGAGGGCACCATGGACCGCTCGATCTTCGACGACTACGGCTGGACGACCTACCCGGCCATGGCCGAGGGCAAGGCCGCGGCCCCACCGTTGGGTGGCATCGACGTCGGTGTCGGGAACTTCAGCAACCACAAGGACGCCGCGTTCCAGGCCGTGCAGTGCATCGTCTCCGAGCAGAACCAGGCCGCGTACATGGTGTCGGACGGCAACCCCGCCGCCCTGGAGTCCGTCTACGACGACCCGGCCGTGCAGGCGGCCTACCCGATGTACGACACCATCCGAACCTCGCTGCAGGCTGCGGCGCCGCGACCGCAGACGGCTTACTACAACGAGGTGAGCCAGGGCATCGCCGACCGCTGGCAACCCGTCGCCGGGGTCGACGACTCGACGCCGGCCGGCTCACAGGACTACATCCAGCAGGTGTTGCGAGGGGAGAAACTGCTGTGAGCACGTCGATCCGCAGTGCCGGGGGAGTGTCGGTGCTCGAGACGACCCCCCGCAGAAGACGCGGGAGCGACAAGTCCCGCGCCGAGGCGCGGTTGGGCTGGTACCTGGCCGGGCCCGCCTTCGTCATCCTGGTGGCCGTCACGGGATACCCCATCCTCCAGGCCCTCTACGAATCGCTGTTCAGTTACCGACTCACCGCTCCGGGCGACCGGGAGTTCATCGGGCTGAAGAACTACGGAGTGATCCTCACCGACGCGTTGTGGTGGCGGGCGCTGGGCAACACCGCCCTGATCACGGTGGTCACGGTCGCCGTCGAACTGGTCATCGGGTTCGCACTGGCGATGGTCATGCACAAGGTGCTCGGCTGGCTCCGACCCATCGTGCGCACCGCGATCCTCGTGCCCTACGCGGTCATCACCGTCGTCTCGGCCTACGCCTGGCAGTACGCGTTCGGCCTGACGACGGGGTTCATCGACCGGTGGTTCTCCCTCGGCGACTTCGACTGGTTCGCGAACAAGTGGACGGCGCTCGCCGTCATCTGCCTCTCCGAGATCTGGAAGACCACACCGTTCATCTCGCTGCTGCTGCTCGCGGGTCTCGCCCAGGTGCCCGCCGACATGACGGAGGCCGCCAAGGTCGACGGGGCGAGCGCGTGGGAGCGGCTGTGGCGTGTGACCCTGCCCAACATGAAGGCGTCCATCATGGTCGCCCTGCTGTTTCGGGCGCTCGACGCGTTCCGGATCTTCGACAACGTCTACATCATGACCAACGGCGCCGCCGGAACCGAGACGGTGTCGTCGCTGGCCTACAACCAGACGATCAGCCGGCTCGAGATCGGACTCGGGTCGGCGGTGTCGGTGCTGTTGTTCGTATGCGTGCTGGTGATCTGTTTCCTGGCCATCAGGATCTTCAAGGTCGACCTGGCCCGGGCGAGAGGAGAAGGCTGATGGGTGCGATGTCCACCAGGGAGAAGACGGGTTGGTACCTCGGTGCTCTTCTCATCGTGTTGTACGCCGTCGTGCCGGTGGCCTACATCGTCTCGATGAGTTTCAAGAGTGAGGCCGCACTCTCCGACCGGCAGTTCTTCCCCAGTTCCTGGACGTGGAGCAACTACAGCGGGATCTTCACCGGCAGCGGATCCGACCTCTTCCTGTCCGCGCTGCGCAACTCGGTGATCACCTGCGTCATCGCCACCCTCATCGCGGTGGTGCTGGCCATGTTCGCCGCCTACGCCATCGCCCGGTTGAACTTTCCCGGCAAACGCGTCGTGCTCACCTCCGCACTCGCCGTCGCGGTGTTCCCCGTCATCACGATGGTGACGCCGTTGTTCAACCTGTGGCGCCAGGTCGGGCTCTACGACACCATCCCCGGTCTGGTGATCCCCTACCTCGCCCTGACGTTGCCGATCTCGATCTGGACCATGTCGGCGTTCTTCCGGGGGATCCCGTGGGACATGGAACAGGCCGCGCAGGTCGACGGCGCGACGAACTGGCAGGCGTTTCGCAAGGTCATCGTCCCGCTCGCCGCACCAGGGGTGTTCACCACCGCCATCATTGCCTTCTTCATCGCCTGGAACGACTTCGTCTTCGGCATCTCGCTGACGTCGACGTCGCGGGCCCAGCCCGTGCCGGCGGCACTCAGTTCGTTCACCGGTTCCAGTTACTTCGTCCAGCCGACGGGCGCCATCTCGGCGGCGGCCGTCATCGTGACCATCCCGGTCGTCCTCCTCGCGCTGGTCTTCCAGCGTCGGATCGTCGCGGGTCTGACCAACGGCGCCGTCAAGGGTTGAGAGGGTTCACATGTCCCGCATCGAACTGAAGAACATCGTGAAGAAGTACGGGGACGGGTTCCCGGCTGTCAACGACGTCAGCCTGGACATCGCGGACGGCGAGTTCGTCATCCTGGTCGGTCCGTCGGGCTGCGGGAAGTCGACGTTGCTGCGGATGGTCGTCGGCCTGGAGGACATCACGTCCGGGGACCTGCTCATCGACGGCGTGCGGGTCAACGACCTCGCCCCGCGCGATCGCGACCTGGCCATGGTGTTCCAGAACTACGCCCTCTACCCCCACCTCACGGTGGGGGAGAACATCGCCTTCCCGTTGCGGTTGAACCACTCCAAGGTGCCCGAGAGCGAGGTGCAGGCCCGTGTCCAGCGAGCGGCCGACATGCTCGAGCTCAACGAGCACATGGACCGCAAACCGGCCAATCTCTCGGGCGGGCAACGTCAGCGCGTCGCCATGGGCCGGGCCATCGTCCGCGACGCCAAGGCGTTCCTCTTCGACGAGCCACTGTCCAACCTCGACGCCAAGCTGCGCGGGCAGATGCGCACCGAGATCGCCCGTATGCAGCGTTCGCTCGCGACGACGACGCTCTACGTCACCCACGACCAGACCGAGGCCATGACGCTGGGCGACCGGGTGGCGGTGCTCCGCAAGGGGGTCATGCAGCAGGTCGCGAGCCCGCGCGAGCTGTACGAACAGCCCGTCAACCTCTTCGTCGCGGGTTTCATCGGCTCGCCCCCGATGAACTTCCTGCCGGCGAAGGTGGCGGGAGACCGCCTGCAGCTGCCGTTCTGCGACGTGCCCGCTCCCGAGCGGGTACGGACGGGCGGTTACGAGGGCAAACTGCTCGTCGTCGGTGTCCGTCCCGAGCACTTCGACGACGCCGAGGTGACGGACGCGCCTGCGGGTGCGGTGACCTTCCAGGCGCAGGTCGACGTGACGGAGTGGCTCGGCAACGAGCTGTACGCCTACGTCCCCTTCGAGGCTGCCGACGAGACCCGCGCCCAGCTCGCCGAGCTCGACCGGGAACTGGACGGTGAGGCCATGCGCAGTCAGCTCGTGGTCACCCTCGACGCCATGAGCGGGGTCCGTGACGGCGACACCGCGCAGCTGTGGTTCCACCCCGACCGGATGCACGTGTTCGATCCGGGCACCGGGGAGAACCTCACCCGTGACGAGGCCAGGGCGACGAAGATCGCCGAGCAGTCCGAGGTCCTGCGCAAGCGATCCCTGGAACGGGCCCAGAAGCAGACGGACACCCGCTCGCCCGCCCACGCCTGATTCACCCTCAGTGGTGCCTGCGCACCCTGCGTCGATAGTCCGGCGACGCGACGGCGGCCTCCGCAGCTCTCGCGGGAGCCGCCGTATCGTTTGCGGCACAGGTCCTCCGCCCGGGAGCGACCCCGGGTGGAGGCAGGTGGGTCGTGACCGCAGCGCCCACCCAGGGCGGCACCGACGAGCTCTCCCTCGTCCGTGATCCCGCCGAAGGTCTCTCCGTCACCGTGCGTCGCGGACTCGAGGGCGCGCCCGTCCCTGAGTGGCGCGTCCTCGCGGTCCACGCGGGTCAGTCCCCGTTCACGGGGCCGGACTGGCTGCGAGCCGTGCACACCCACCTCGGGACGGGGGACCCGTTGCTGGTGAGCGTCCGGCGCCAGGGCCGGTTGCTGGCCTTCGGGGCCTTCGCCGTGCTCTCCGGGTCCCGGCCGATCGTGACCTTCCTCGGCGCGGGGGGCAGCGACTACGCCGGGGTACTCCTCGACCCTGACGCCGGGATCCCGGGAACCCGGTTGACCGCGGCCGTGTTCGACGCGGTGGTGAGCGAGGTGCCCGCCGCGGTCCTCGACCTCGAACAGGTTCTCGCGGACGACCCACTGGTCGAGGTGGTGCGGGAGTGGGCTCGGGCCCGCGGTTATGCGGTGCGCGTCCTGCCCCAGTCGACCGTCCACGCGGTCAGGCTGGCGGGCACGGTGGAGGAGCACGACGCGGCGCTGGGCCGTCACACCCGGCACGAGGAGCGCCGCCAGTGGCGACGGCTCGCCGAGCTGGGAGACCTGCTGGTGGTCGACGACCTGCTCGACGGTCTCGCGCAGGAGCGCGAGAGCGACCCGGAGGCGAGCGACGACCGGCTCGAGGAGCTGGTGGCCGAGCTGGCCGAGGTCGACACGTCGCACCCGCGTTCGACGCTGCGCCGCCAACCCTGGCGCGGTGCCTCCGGGCGCACGCTGACGGAGGTCCTGCGCAGCGCGCCCCGCGGGGTCGTGCAGCTCTCGGGGTTGCGCCTGGACGGTGAACTGGTCGCGTACGCGTTCTGTCTCGCGGGGCCCCGGGCGTTGCACGGATACGTGCAGTCCTACCGGGCGCGCTACGCCGCGACCGGTCCGGGGTCGTTGTTGCTGCTGCGCATCCGCCGTCGCGCCCTGCTCGCCGGATACGGCGAACTCGACCTGCTGCGCGGCGAGGAGGACTTCAAGCGCAAGCTGGAACGCACCACCCGCTACACCGTGCGACTGCTCCTGGCTCCGGCGACCAACGAGCTGCGTCCCGCACTCAGCGACCGTCTCGTGATGCTGCGCCGCACCTACCGAGACGAACTGCGCCGCCACGAACGATTCAGCCGTCGCGTCGAGGCGGTGACGGACGCTGTCGCCCGCCTCGGTACCGGGGTCAGCCGGCGAGTTCCACGCGGGTGGGTGGGTTCGCTCCGGCGCGGGCGCAGGTGAGCGAGGCCGACCGCGCGGCCGTCCGCACGAGGTCCTCGAACGTCCCCAAGTCGAGGTGGCGCAGTCGGCGCAACCCGGAGGCGCCGAGCAGATCGTGCATCGCGAGGGCATGCAGCAGCCCGGACATGAAGGCGTCACCGGCCCCCACGGTGTCCACCACGTCGGTCTTGGGGGTGGCGATGTGCAGCTCTCCCGCACCGGCCACGGCGAGCGCACCGTCTGCGCCACGGGTGACGACGAC
>JBPBQU010000362.1:0-11901 GCA_050955085.1 Janthinobacterium lividum
GGTCTCCAAGGGTGGGTTGCTCTACCACTTCGGTTCCAAGGACGCCCTCGTGGAGGGCCTCCTCGCCCGGCTGCGAACCCTCTCCGCCCTCGACCTCGGGAAGATGCGCTCCGCACCCGAAGGTGCTGTGCGGTATTACGTGCGGACCTCCGTGATGGAGGGTGATGCCCTGAGCCGCAACCTGATCGCCGTTCTGCGACTCGCGCAGGAGAGAGATGCCCGGGCGGTCGAGGCCTACGCCGGCGTCGGGGAGCAGTGGCGCGAGGCGATCGAGGAGGAGGTCGGTGACCCCGTCCTGTCCCGGATCGTCCAGCTCGTGGGAGACGGCCTGTGGTCCGCCTCCGCACTGGGCATCGTCTCGGGTGGCCCCTCGGCCGATGTCGAGGCGGTCGTCGCGCGCGTGGCGCAACTCGTCGCCGACTCCTCGGTGGAGCTCGCCGATTCCGCGGACGTCGTCCGTCACACCGTGGGTCCGCCACACCAAGGGTCCGCCACAAAGGGTCGGGCCTGAGCCACCCGATCAGCCCATGTGCGACGTGACCAGCCCATGAGCGACGTGACCAGCCCATGAGCGACGTGACCGGCAGGTGAATTCGTAGCGGCCCCGCCCGTTCGCTGACCCCGACGGCGTCGAGGTCCGGTACCGGGAGCCGTCAGGAACCCAGTTCCGCCCGGGCCTCGTCGGCCTGCACGAGGTCGGCGTAGTACCCCGCGAGTCCGATCAGTTGGGCGTGCGTCCCGCGCTCGACGATCCGGCCGTGGTCGAGGACGACGATCTGGTCGGCGTCGCGCACGGTCGAGAGCCGGTGGGCGATCGTGACGGTCGTCCGGCCACTGGAGAGTTCTTCCAGGGCGCTCGCCATCGCCCGTTCCGTGCGGGTGTCCAGCGCGGACGTGGCCTCGTCGAGCAGCAGCACCGGTGGGTCTCGCAACACGGTGCGGGCGAGTGCGATCCGCTGTTTCTCACCACCGGAGAACCGGTAACCGCGTTCGCCCACCACGGTGTCGTATCCCTGGGGCAGAGCGGAGATGACGTCGTCGACCTGCGCGATCCGGGCGGCGCGGTGGATGTCCTCGTCGCTCGCCCCGGGCCGGGCGAAGCGCAGGTTGTCGGCCACGCTGGCGTGCAGCAGGAACGTCTCCTGGGTGACGACACCGAGGGCGTCGGACAGCGACCGGGCCGTGACGTCGCGGACGTCGTGGCCGTCGACGAGGACGGCGCCCGCGTCGACGTCGTACAACCGGGCGAGCAGGTATCCCAACGTCGTCTTGCCCGAACCGGTGGCCCCGACGATGGCGAGCGAACTCCCTGCGGGGACGTCGACGTCGATCCCGGTGACCGTGGGGTGTTCGGCCCCGGGGTAACGGAACTCCACGTCGCGGAACTCGACGTGCCCGCGCGGTGCGGTGAGTTCCTCGGCGTCGGGACGCTCGACGACTTCCGGTGGGGTGTCGAGGTATTCGAACACCCGGGCGAACAGCGCCATCGACGCGTGGAGTCGGACGAGGATGCGCAGCAGGGCGCCGAGGGGGCGGAACAACTGCCCCTGCAGGGTCACGAGGGCGACGAGGGTTCCGATGGTCAGCGTCGTCCCGGTTCCGCGCGCCCACCCCCCGAGCAGGTAGGTCGCGGCCGGGACCGCGGCCATCGTCAGGGTGATGAGCGACCACTGCCAGCGGCCGGCCATCTCGGAGTTGACCTCGAGGGCGGCGACCTCGTCGGACTGCGTGGTGAACCGGCTCACGACCTCGGGGGTGCGCCCCGTCGTGCGGGTCAGCAGGATCCCCGAGATCGACAGCGTTTCCTCGACCGTGGCCGACATCTCCGCGAGCTGGCGTTGGCGCTGCGCGGTGATCCGCCGACGCAGTCGCCCGACCCGGCGGTTCAGCCAGACCGAGAGCGGCAGGACGATGAAGGAGAACACGGCGAGGCGCCAGTCGAGGGCGAGCATCGCGACCACCGTGACGACGACCGTCGCGAGATTCTGGACGAGTTCCGCACCCGTGCTGGTCACCACGGTCTGCATCGCACCGACGTCGTTGGCGATGCGGGACTGCACCTCACCCGTGCGGGTGCGGGCGAAGAATCCCAGGGACATGCGCTGCAGGTGGGAGTAGAGCGAGACCCGCAGTCCGTGCATGACGGACTGCCCGACGCGCGTGGTCAGCAGGCCCTGGACGACGTCGAGGGCGGTGCTGATCGCGGCGATGGCGACGAGGCCCCCGGCCAACCAGGCGAGCAGGCGCACGTTCTGGTCGGGCAGGGCCACGTCGACGATCTCGCGCAGCAGGAAAGGTGACGCCACACCCGTGACGGCGGAGACGAGGATCAACCCGCCGACGACGGACAACGTGGGGATGTGGGGGCGGAACAACCGCAGCACGCGCTGGACCTCGGCGCGCTGGGGACGGCCGGAATCGTTGTCGGCCACCTTCGCGGACCGCGTGGCACCGGGGTGAAGATCGTCAGGCATGGCCGCCACCTCTCCGAGGTGCCGGTAGGTCCGGACTCCTCATTACTGAGGTTACCTCACGATGAGGTTACCTCAGTATCGGCTATCCTGCTGCCGTGCCCGAGTCCCAGCCCGATCTGCACCCCGAGTCGCGCTCGACGCAGGCAGCCGACCTGTTCGAGGTGTTGCGTTCGGTTCAGTGGCGATTGCGCCGCCGCAGTCACGAGGACGTGGCGGATCTGGGCATCACACCCGCCCAGGGGCGGGTGCTGCGGGTCGTCGCGCACGCCTGTACCCATGGGGATCGCCCGCCCCGGATGGGCGAGGTGGCCGAGCGTCTGCACATTGCGCCCCGCTCACTCACCGACCTCGTCGACCCGCTCGTCGGTGTGGGTCTGCTCCAGCGCACCCAGGACCCGAGCAACCGGCGCTCGCTGACCCTCGAACTGACCGAACAGGGTCGCGGCGTCCTCGACGCACTGCGAGAACGCTCACGGAGCAGCGCAGCTACCGCGTTCGCCGTCCTCGACGACGGTGAGCGTGGCCGGTTGCTCGACCTGTTGCGGCGCGTCGAGACCGCACTCGACGACGGCGACGACCTGCCTCCGAAGCTGTGATGTTTCCCGTGAAACCATCGGATCGGGCAGCGGTTCGGGTGCCGGCAGCGCCCCCGAGCCCGGGCGGCCGCGACCAGCGGACCCCGGCCGGACACCGCCTCATCCGCCCCTGCTGGAGGGATCCGGCGACACGGTCCTGACGGGCCTCCCCGAACGTTGCCAGGACGACGCCACCCTCCTCGCGGTGCCGGTTGCACGATGGATCGCATCCCTGTTGCTCAGCATGCGGACCTCGGCGTCGATGGGGGTTCAGGTCCGTAGCTGTGGCCCGGACCGTCGCTGGAGTGGGGGGAGTTCGCGTGTCTGCTGTCACGGTCAGGAAGTCAGGTGGACAGGTACCCCCCCGGGTGGGTGCCCTCGCCAGCATCGGGTTCCGCTTGCTGAGCAGTTTCCTGCTGCTGGCGGTGGTGATGCTCGCGCTCGGGGCGTTCGCCGTCACGCGACTGCACACCTTGAACGACAGAGCCGGCGACGTGTACAGCCAGGGCACCAAACCCCTGAACGCAGTGCGGAACCTGGAATCGGGGTGGTGGCAGTACGAATACCACATCACCCTGGCCGTGGCCCCCGGCGTCGGGCCGGAGAGGACTGCCGCCCTCGCTCAGACGGCGGCGCAGGAGCTGGGCGTCCTGCAGAAGGACACCGCGGCCGCTCTGAAGCTGCCGCTGGACTCCCAGGGCAAGAAGGCCGTCCAGATCTTCGCCACCAACCTGGACACCTTCGTCGGGCTGGTCGCTGACGCGAGCAAACCCGGAGCGCAGGTTGCCGACCCGGTCGCTTACGGGGCGCTCCTGGGCAAGATCTTTACGATCAGTGACGCGATGTCGCCCATCCTCCAGGACGCTTCCGGCGCGGCCGAGGCTGAGGCGGGGTCCCAGGCCGCGCGGGCCGAACAGGCCTACCGGAGCGCGCGCACGACGACGATCATCGTCGTCGTGGTCGGGTTCGTGTTGTCGATCGCCCTGGCGCCGTTGATCTCACGTTCGGTGGTGCGTCCGGTCCGACGCACCGTCGACGTCCTGGACAAGGTCGCGGCCGGTGACCTGCGCGTCCGGGTGCAGGTGTCCGGTTCCGACGAGCTGGCGCACATGGGCGCCTCCCTGAACAACACGCTGGACTCCATCAGCAGCATCGTGGAGGTCATCGACCGATCGGCCACCGAGCTGACGGGATCCAACGGTCGCCTCTCGGCGGTCAGCGAGAAGATCGCCACCTCCGTGGAGGCCACCGCCTCCCAGGCCGGCGTGGTGTCCTCATCGGCCGAGGAGGTCTCGCGCAACATCGGCACGGTGGCCACGGGCGCCGGTGAGATGGGGTTGAGCATCCAGGAGATCTCCCGCAACGCTTCCGAGGCCGCATCCGTCGCCGCCAACGCGATGGCCGTGACGGAGGAAACGACCCGGACGGTGACCAAGCTGGGTGACTCTTCCGTAGAGATCGGGAACGTGATCAAGGTGATCACCTCGATCGCAGAGCAGACGAACCTCTTGGCGCTGAACGCCACCATCGAGGCGGCCCGGGCCGGGGAGGCGGGCAAGGGATTCGCGGTGGTGGCCACGGAGGTCAAGGAGTTGGCCCAGGAGACCGCGCGGGCGACCGAGGACATCGCCGCGCGGGTGCGGGCCATCCAATCCGACACCGCCGGCGCGGTGGAAGCGATCGGTCGGATCAGCGATGTCATCGAGCAGGTCAACGGTTACCAGACCACCATCGCCTCCGCCGTCGAGGAACAGGACGCCACGACCACCGAGATGAGCCGCAACGTGTCGGCTGCGGCCCAGACGTCGATGGACATCGCCGCCACCATCGGCGGTGTCGCCCAGGCCGCGCGCACGAGCAGCGCCGGCATCCAGGAAGTCCGGGCCGCAGCCGCTGACCTCGCCCGCCTCAGCGATGGACTGCGTGAGGCCGTCAGCGCCTTCCGCGTGTGACTTTGGCCCGGGTCAGTCGCCCCGCTCGGATGGTCCACCTCGCCCACCGCGCCGTACATCTCGTGACCCTGGCCCTCGTGCTCGCCCGCTCGTCACCCGTCGAGACCTGGATCCGGCTCCCCCGGACCAGGCCGTCGTCGTGAGGTTCGGGACCGAGGTTCACGTTCCGTGCGAGGTATCTCGCGGTCCATCGGGCCCGGGCACCCGAGCACCCACGCCTGGCCGGAACGAAGAGGGCCTCGTCGAGGGCTGACGTCTCGATCGGGTGAGGCCATGCGCGCTTCGCGCAGAACGACCCCCGCCTCGGGCATGACGAGATCCAGCTCGCGCAGTTGGATCTGACCCACAAGGCTGGGAAGGTCGGGATCGGCGCTCGCGGGCCGGGGGAAGCTCGTGTGGGCTGTCAGCAGGTCCCACCGGTCCGTTCGCCGGTTCCGCAGGTTGCCATGGACGGAATCAAACAGGACGTCACCGCCGTCAAGGAAGGATTCCAGTGATGAGCGAGAACAGTGTGCCCACCGATCGGGCAGAACTCGAGAAGGACATCGTCGCCACCAGGGAACGGCTCGCCGCCACCGCGGATGCGTTGGCCGCGAAGGCGGATGTCAAGGCTCAGGCGCAGGCCAAGGTCGAGGACGTGAAACAACAGGCGCGACACGCCGTCGGCGACGCCAAGGACCAGGCGAGCGCCACCTTGGACAAGGCGACCGCGAAGGTCCACCAGGTCAGCGACAGTGCCCCCGGTTCCTCGACTCAGCAGAGCGGGGTTCTGCTCGGAGTCATCGTGGCGTCCACAGTGCTGGCTGTGTGGCTCGTGGTCCGCTCGAAGAACTGACCCGGACGCGCACCCCGGCCCGGACAGCACGATCGGCCCGGACAACACAACGGCCAGGCACCCACAGGTGCCTGGCCGTCGTGCGTCACCGCGACCTACTCGCTGCCCGGACGCAGGTCAGCGCAGCGAGGTCGTCAGACGATGATCAGAAACACAGGTCAGCGAACGACGTTGCCGCGCTCGGCGTTGCGCACGTCGAGAGCGACCTGCTCGTCGTCGCCCTCGATCTGCTTGGCGAGCAGACCGGAGCCGATCGCCCAGATCGCCGCACCGACGATGCCGACGTAGACGCCGATCTCGGGAGTGAGGTTGTCACCGCGCTCGAGGCCCCCCATCGGGTGCAGGGCGAAGGCGATGCACTGGATGGTCGCGGCCAGCGCCACGGCCATGGACACCAGGGTGAGCCCGCGGTGCTGTCCCCGGCGGGCCCGCGAGGCGGCGTAGGCCATGGCCAGCAACAGACCCAGGCCGAGGTAGGCGATGAAGGGCACCAAGGAGTCGGTCTCGTATCCGACGCGTCCTTCGGTCGACCCGTCGAACTGCACCCACTTCAGGAAGGGGGCGACGTTGAAGACCACGATGCCCGCGGCTGCGAGGCCGAGACCGGCCTTGCCTGCGGTGCGGCGGTCCGGCTGGGTGGTGAGGTCCTGCGAGTTGGCAGTAGCCATGAGGATTTCCTTCGATGGAATGAGGGGAGCATGACGGCTCGACGGGCGGGTTCGAGAGCCCCGGCCGGGCACAGGATTTTGCGCGGTCACTTCATGACGATGAATCGCGGCTTGGTGCCTGAACCCGTTTCCCAGGGGGTCGCGTATCGCCTGCGTCGTGATCCGACTGCTGCAGATCTGGAAGGTGTCACCGACATCCTGGTGACGCCGCTCTCATCCTCAGGAAACCACGGCTCACAGCGTTACGCGACCGCGAGGTTTCAGGGATCAGCCCGCGAGTTCTTTCTCCACCATCGGTTTGACCTCGGTACCGAGCAGTTCGATGGCCTTCATGACGTCGGCATGCGGCATCGTGGCGGCACTGACGTGCAACATGAACCGGTCGATCCCGAGGTGCTCCTGCTGCACCAGGATCTTCTCGGCGACCTCGGTCGGCGATCCGACCAGCAGGGCGCCGCGTCGGCTACGGCCTGCTTCGTAGCTGGTCCGGGAGAAGTGATTCCATCCCCTCTCGCGCCCCAGGCCGTTCATGACGACCTGGTAAGGGCCGAAGTGCACGTCGGTCGCCCGCTGGGTCGTGGGTGCGACGAAACCGTGCGCGTGCGTCGCCACCCGCAGCACCGACTCGTCGTGCCCGGCGCGACGCCCGGCCTGGCGGTACAGATCGGCCAGCGGTGCGAACTGCTCCGGCATCCCGCCGATGATGGCGATGGCCAGCGGCAGGCCCAGCGTTCCCGCGCGCACGACCGACTGCGGGTTTCCACCCACGCCGATCCACACCGGTAGCGGGTCCTGTACCGGACGCGGATACACCCCGAGGCCGTGGATCGCCGGTCGGTGTCCACCCTTCCAGGTGACGTGTTCGGAGGCGCGGATGGCCAACAAGAGTTCCAGTTTTTCGCTGAAGAGTTCGTCGTAGTCGTCGAGGTCATAACCGAAGAGGGGGAAGGACTCGATGAACGATCCCCGGCCGGCGAGGATCTCCGCGCGCCCGTTCGAGAGTCCGTCGAGGGTGGCGAACTGCTGAAAGACCCGCACCGGATCGTCGGAACTCAACACCGTGACGGCGCTCGTCAACCGGATCCGCGAGGTCCGCGACGCGGCGGCCGCCAGCACGACGGCCGGGGCGGAGGCTGCGTAGTCGGGACGGTGGTGCTCGCCGAGACCGTAGACGTCGAGCCCGACCTGATCGGCCAGCTCGATCTCCTCCACGATCTCCCGCAGGCGTCGTGCGTGTGGCATGACCGCTCCGGTGTCGGGGTCCGCAGTGGTCTCCGCGAATGCGCTGACGCCGATCTCCACGACTCCACCCTCTCCCGACATCCTCCGGATGTCTCTTCCTGCGTGTTGGTTGAATACTCAACCATACGCCATTGCGTTCTGGTCATCTGCGGTCTCCACGAGCAGGGCGCGCGTCGACGACGCAGTCCTGGGTCAGCTGCAGCCGCCCGGGCTGCACCCCCGACACCTCGATCCGGACGGTTGCCGGCCGGGCCCGGTGCTCCGACGTCGGGAACCACGTACGACCAGGGGCCACGAGCACCAACAGTCCCTCGTCGTCACCGACCGCCCCGAACGTCTCCGACGCCGGGCCACCGAACTCCGAGATCCCCAGCGAGCGGGACAGCTGCCGCGCCGCCGCAGGGACTGACGCCACCGCGATCCCCACCTCGCTCACCCCCAGCAGCGCGGTGGGTGAGAACGGCGCCGACCCCAGTGGCCCGGGTCGAAGTACGCCGACTCCGCATCGAAGGAGGGGGAGGTCTCGAAGCGCGTGGCGCCGTCGTGGGTGAGCAGGGGAACCCGCTGCTCCAGCCAGTCGTGCGCTCGGGAACTCGCGTCCGGGGGGACGGTGACGGCCAGATGCTGGGTTCCCGGGTCTGCGTGAGCGTCGGCGACCAGGACGAGTTGCGTCCACCCGATCCGCACGCTGGCTCCGGAACCGTCGAGGGTCACCGGGAGCCCGAGGACGTCGCGGTAGAAGGCGGCGGACGCGCTCGGCTGGGGGACGGCGAACTGGACCCGGTGGATTCGCATGGAACCGACCCCACCAGCTGCAGTGGACTGGAGGTCAAGGCCCCGGCCGGAACGAATCCCGTTGCCGGCTCGACAGCTCGAACTCGACAGCTCGAACTCGACCGCTCGGGGTCGACAGCTTGAGGTCGGTGCCGTCCTCGGCGAGGCTGAAACCATGCCCGCCCGCGACGACCTGCTCGGCATCGGAACCGTGGCTGCGCGCGCCGGTGTTTCGGTCGCGACCCTGCGTTATCACGAAGAACGCGGGCTCCTCGACCCGGTCCGCGATCTCGCCGGCCGTCGACGTTTCCCACGGCACGTCCTACGGCGGCTCGCTATCATCGCGGCCGGCCAGCGGGTGGGTCTCTCGCTCGCGGTGATCGGGGAGGCGTTGGCGGGGTTGCCGTCCGAGCGTGCGCCGTCGGCACGGGAATGGTCTCGGGTGGGCGTGCGCTGGCAGGAGCTGCTGGACGCGCGCCTGCGTGAGCTGGAGGCCCTGCGCTCCTCGCTCACCGGGTGCATCGGCTGCGGTTGTCTGTCCCTGCGGCAGTGCCCGCTGGTCAATCCCGGCGACGTCGCGGCGCAGGAAGGACCCGGGCCACGGTGGGTGCGCGACGCCGGACAGGGGTCGGTGACGGCACGCCGACACGACGGCCACGCGCCGGATCCTCATCCCCATTAGATTTCTTGTTCGTGGTGAAGAGTCTCCCTTTCGGCGGCGCGCAGGAGCTGCGTGCCGTCTACGAGGCGGTGGACTGGGAGGCGACGCCGCTGGGTGACCCCGGATTGTGGAGCGTCGCCCTGCGCCAGGCTGTGGAGTTGGCCCTGGGGACGAAATTCCCCATCCTGCTGGCCTGGGGACCCGACCTCGTGATGCTCTACAACGAGGCGTACACCGACATGATCGCGGACAAACATCCCGCTGCCCTCGGTCGCCCGGTCCGCGACGTCTTCCCCGAGTCCTTCGAGGACGTGCTGCGCCCGATGTTCGAGCTCGCCCTCGCGGGGGAGGCCAGCTGGCACACCGACCTGCCCTTCAGGATGCAGCGTCACGGCCTGCTGGAGGAGACCTACTTCACCTTCTCCTACTCGCCGGTGCGTGACGACGACGGTTCGATCGCCGGGGTCATGGACATCGTGACCGAGACGACGACCCAGGTCCACGACCACCGCCGGCTGGAGCTGCTCACCCAACTCGGTGACCTCGCCACCGAGCTCCAGTCGCCGGCCGAGTTGGCCAGGCGCGCACTCGAGGTCCTGCGCACAGCCCCCCTCGACCTCCCGGTGGTCGACCTCCAATTACCCGGCTCGACCGTGCTTGTCCTGCCGCCCGCCCCCGCCGAGCTCGAGGCGCGGCGTGTCCTCGTGCACGCGGACCCCGACGGCAACCGCACGGCCTGGGTCCGCATCCCCGCCGAGCTCGGCGGGGGCTCCCCCGGTGTCCTCGCTGCCCGTCTCAGCCCCCACCTGCCCGTCGACGACGCCTACCTCGACTTCTTGCGTCTCGTCGCGGCCACCGTCGGCGACGCCCTGTCGGCGGCAGCCTCCTACGAGGGTGAACGTCGTCGTGCGGACCTGCAGCAGTGGCAGGCTCAACGCCTCAGTGGGCTCGTCGCCGTGGCGCAGGCACTGGCCGACGCGGAGGACGAGACGACCGTCCTGCAGGTACTGGGTCGGGGGGCCTCGGCGTTGCTGGACGCGGACGGCATCGTCCTGGGGCTGCTCACGACCGACGGCGCCGGCGGTTCCCTGGAGGTGCTGGGTGACCAACACGACCCCGCCGCGGGCATGCTCCCCACCGCGCTGCTCGGGATGCCCGCCGAGACCCAGGGCGAGACGCCGGTCGGGGGTGGCCGCGGGGGAGTTGCCGTGGCCTGGCCGGTACGGCGCGCCAATCGGGCCCTCGGCGCCCTCGGGCTGTCCTGGCGCACGTCGCGGCACCTGAGCCCCGGGGACCGCGACCTGATCACGGCGCTCGCGGCCTCTGTCGCGCAGTCGATCGAGCGGATCGGTGCCCGGCGGGCTGAACGCAGCGCCGCCGACGCGGTGCGGATGCTGGCAGAGACGCTGCAGCGCAGCCTGTTGACCGCGGCTCCACAGCCCGAACACCTGGACATCGCGGTGCGCTACCTGCCGGCGGCCGAACACGCCCAGGTCGGTGGCGACTGGCACGACGCGTTCCTCACCGCCACCGGCACCACCTGCCTCGTCATCGGTGACGTCACGGGCCACGACCAGGACGCGGCCGCCGCCATGGGCCAGGTGCGCAACCTGCTGCGCGGCATCGGCTACTCCCTGGAGGTCTCACCCGCCGCAGCACTGTCCGCCTTGGACCGCGCGATGCGCGACCTGGGGGTCGGCGCCCTCGCGACGGGCGTCCTCGCCACCGTGGAACCCCTCGCGGCCCGCACGTCCTGGCGGTTGCGCTGGTCCAACGCGGGCCACATGCCGCCGCTGGTCGTCTCCTGCGACGGCAGCGTGGAAGTGCTGCGCCGGGATCCGGACCTGCTGCTCGGGGTCGAGGCCGAGTTCGCCCGCGCCGACCACGTCCACGGCCTGCCCCCGGGGGCCACCGTCCTGCTCTACACCGACGGGCTCGTGGAACGGCGTGATGCGTCCCTCGACGACGGTCTCGGCTGGCTCGCGCAGGCCGTCGAAAGCCTCGCTGGCCTCGACCCGGCCGCGCTGTGCGACGCCGTCCTCGACCTCGTCGCCGGTCACGCCGAGGACGACGTCGCGGTGCTCGCCGTGCGGGTCCGCCCGGAGCCGCTCACGGGGGTGACGCCGTCCTGACCTCGCGGCCCACCTCTTTTAGGCTGGGGATGCCCGTCACCTCACCGACCCCTGGAGCGCCATGAGCACCAAGACCGTCCCCTTCGTCATCGACGCCCACGGCAGCGGTGTCGCGCAGACGCTGACCGTTGCCGGTGAGCACGAGCACACCTTCCTCGCCGACACCTACCCGTCCTTCGGTGGTGCGGATTCCGCCCCGAGCCCCTTGAGCTACGTGCTGGGGGCGCTCACCTCTTGCAACCAGGTGACGGGGAGCCTCGTCGCCCGCAAGCTCGGGGTGCAGGTCGCCACGTGGACCTTCCACGTCCAGGGTGACCTCGACCCGGCCGTCATCTCGACCGGGGCCGAGGGCAACGCCAACTTCGACAGCGTCCACGTGCAGGTGCGGATCGAGACCGACGCCGACGAGGAGACGTTCCAGCTCCTGCGCGACGAGACCGAGCGCCGCTGCCCGGTGACGCAGATGTTCAAGCGCAGCGGCCTGGTGTTCACCAGCGACTGGCAGGCCCTGCCGCTGCCGTAGCAGCTCACCCACCTGCTAGGGGGAACCCGAGCCGGGACCACCAGCTGTGGTCCGGGGCCCCGGGG
>JBPBQU010000363.1:0-10954 GCA_050955085.1 Janthinobacterium lividum
CGGCGGGAGCGCCAGGTCCACGAACGTGAGCTGAGGCATGAGGGTGGTCGACGGCTCGACAGGTACCGCGGGCGCGACGTCGTCGGCGGCGTCGGTGTGGCCCGTCCAGACGCGACGTCGCACCAGGAGGTCTTCCACGGAGGTCGTCGCCTGGCGGTGGAACCAGGTGTCGGTCCCACGCACCTTCCAGTCGAGGGAGGTCGTCACCCGGGTCCTGAGAACGGCATCGAAACGTCGCGTCGACGTGGCGACGTCACCCCCGCGCGGCCGGGCGTCCGCGAAGACGAGTGGGGTCGTCGTCACCGTCAATCGTTGGCTGGTCAGGCCGGTGTGGCGTTGCACCGCCACCGACCGCGGGAACCGGCCGATCGAGGGATCCTCGAAGCCCCGCCGGAGCAGATCCTCACGTTCGGTCCGCTGCGAATGGACGCGCTCGACGGTTCCCGGCGGGGGGAACATCTCAGCTGCCCCGAGCTCTGCGGCAGCGGCACGGACCACCTCCATGAGGCGGCCGCGCTGGGAGGGCAGAACCCGCACATCACCGGCATCCAGACCCGGTGTGGCTTCCCGCCCGACAAAACCGCGGCTCGGTGCGGCGGCCTCCTGCCCGGTGGCCTCCTGCCCGGTGACCTCGGGATCGCGGTGCTGGGTGAGGTTCCAGTCCTCGTCGGAGAGTTCGAACCGCAGGTCGAGGAGATGGTCGCGGACGCCCGCGACCCAACTGCCGTCGACGAGGACGTCGGCGTCGAGGAGCACCCCGGCGCGTACCGAGGTGATACCCGCGACCGGCGTCACAGACTGCGCGGGCGCGGGATCCAGCACGACGACCTCGGACCGCTGGATACGCACAGTGCCCAGGTCGAAGTTGTTGACGACGATCGTGCGAGGTCCGCGCAGCAGCTCGGGACCGGCCTGCACGAGTGCGGCATGCAGCGTCGAGGTGGCGACCTGGCGGTCGATCTGCGTGGTGGCCGGCCGGCGGAGGACGTCGACCCGGTGCTGCATCAGGGCATCGGCGAGCCCGAGGCTGTCCTCGACGCGTACGAGTCGCAGGCTCTGAGCATCGAGCAGGAACGTCTCGGGGCGCCCGGAAACGACGCCCGGGGCGTCCAGACGATCCGGCGATCCTGGGGTTTGCAGGAGAGCCGGAGGACTCGAGGAAGGCGCGGAGTTCCCGGTGCCGGGGTCGGCTACAGGTGCGCCGGACGGGTCGACGCCGGACACCGGCGGTGTCACCCCGGTGGTCGGGATGGGGGACGGGGCAGGTGCCGGGTCCACCCCCGAGACAAGTTCAACGGGGGAAACCACCGGCAGCACAACAGGATCGGATGCACCGGGTGCGAAAGACCCGATCCCGTCCCACAGTTGCCGCGACGTCGTGGTGGCCGCCTCGACGACGGCCGGGCTGGGCGACCCGTCCGCCAGCGTGCCCCCGGGCTCGCGCATCCCCCGTAGCAACGTCGCCGCCACCACGTCCCGGACGTCGTCGCGCAGCTGTTCGTAGCGCCCGTCCTGCTGGAGGGCCGACGGCGCCGGTGGCACGAGTTTCGTCGCGCGATCGAGCAGGTCCTCGGCTCGCGCAGAACTCTGTTTGCCGATCACTGTGCGAGCCGAGGCGACCTCGGCCGCAATGTCCTGCGACCAGGGTGCCGGCTGGGTGGACGCGGGCCCCGAGACGGGCATCCCGGTGGATGCGGGCAAGGTTTCCACCGGCGGTTGCGGGGGAACCGCCGACGATGGTCGTAGCGGTCGATCAGCAACAAGCGGCAGAGCGGGTGGAGCCGGCGGGTCCAGAAGCTGTGGCGATCCTCCTGGGGTGGGCGTTGCGGGGAGTCCCACTCCCCGCACCTCCCACCGGACGCTCTCGCCGGCGTGTGCGCCCCGGCCACCGATGGTGATGGTCAGGGTGACGCCGTCCGCCCCCAGGGGAGCGGCATGCAGGTGGATCTCGGTGCCGGGGTAACCCAGGATCGGACGCCCACCGCGTCCACTGTCACCGCCGCCGGTGAGGCGGCGAGCGGCCACCATCAGGCGTCGCCGGGTACCGGTATCGACGACGATGTGCCGACCCGGTGCCAGATCACCCAGGTCACCGTTCAGCAGGTCGCGCACCTGCGTACGGGCCAGGGTCGAGAACGAGAGACCCTGCCGGGAAACCATGGCCCTGATCTCTTCGAGAGCAGAGTCGAACACGGGGCGGTTTTCCCCCGGGGTGGTCTCCGGGAAATGACGGCCGACCAGCGATCGGTCCTCGGGGACAACGGCAGGAGCGGTCCGGCCCGGGAGGATGACGGTCGCCGCGTCGATCTTGCTGTCGACCAGCAACGCCTCCCGCCCGGACGCCAGGTTGCGCCCGAGCGATCGTGTGACGAAGTCCGGGGTGGGCACCCGGGGGCGCGACGCCCACCGGCGCTGAGCCCAGGATTTGTTCCTGTCGACGGTCTGCTTCGACAGCCGGAACTGCACCGTCCCGCTCTTGAGGTCGCGCGGGGACACGTCGAGTACCCAGTGGCGCCGACTGCGCGACCCCTTGTTGTCACGGTCGTGACGGAATGTGAGGTGTTGGGCGGAGCCGTCGGATGACAGTGCGTCGGCGGGCAGGGAGTTCAGCAGTGTGCCGACCCTCTCCACCCCACCCCGACGGAAGGCGTCCGCAACCCGCGCAGACATCCCCTCCGGCAGCAGAGGTGCCTGCGACGTCCGCAGCATCCTGCCCAGGTTGCCGGACCTGACGACGGTGCCGGCGATCGATGTGGCGCGGGTCGAGGTGGAGTGCGGCGACCCAGGACGATCCCCTGCGGGGCGAACCCGCGCGGAGTGCCCGGACGCGTTCCCCGGAGCGACCCGCGTGTCGAGCGGGACCCACCCGGAACGGATCCTCGCGGGTCGTGACGATTGCCCGACACGCCTCAACGGGGTGATCTGCTGGCGCCACTCGAGGGAAAGCCCCGGTGTGACAGCGCCCGTCACGGGGTCGACACGACCACGCCTGACGACGTTCACGACCGCCGACGTGCGGGTCCAGGCGGCGAGGTGGCCGAGGAGGCCGCGCACCCGCACCGGTGGCAGCGGCGTCAGGGCACGGTCGCCGTCCATCATCTCCAGGAGGGCATCCCGCAGCCGCAGCTGGGCCGGCGTGGCCAACTCATCGAGCACAGCAGCGAGGGCAGCGTCCACCGCTGCGACCACCTGCTGCCGGGCGCTTCCCGTGAGCCAGCGGGGCGTCTGAGTGGTCCCTGCTCGCAGGGCTGTCACCACATCGACCAGCGGGTCAGCATGAACCCCGGCCCGGGCAGCACCCTCGGCCGCGGTCTGCGGATCAGGAACGCCCCGCGACTCAGTTTCTGATCCCTCGACGCTGGTCGACGGCCGCTGCGGATCACCTTCGCCGACGGCCTCCAGGTCGTCCTCGTCTTCCTCGACGATGGTCGGCAACCGCTCGGAAGCGCCCTTGACCACGACCTTCGGCTCGTCCTGCAGCTCCTCGACGCTGGGCGAGGAGAGGAGCGGGTCGTTCGAGGACGCGATCGGCAGTGGGGCACTGACCAGGGTGCGGTTGGACAGGTCGAGCACCCGGTCGGCGGCGGCCTTGCCGTCCAACATCGCGTCGACCGCCCGCGCCTGCTTGCTCTTCGCGGCCGCGAGGTGTTCCAGGGGCGCCACCCTGGCTGCTGCGTCGTCCGGATCGCGCAGGTACTCGGTGTAGAGCTCCTTCGAGGCCGCGTTCACCTCGTGCCCGGCGCGCTGCACGGCCTCGAAAAGTCGAGGATCGATCCGCGCCTCGGGGTCGATGCGAAGGTGCGGGTGCGCCCGCATCATCGTCGACTCGAGCATCAACAGAAGTACCCCTGAACGGCCTTCCCACTGCACGGCGAAATGTTCTGGGCCACTGCCTGCAAGCAAGGTGTACCGGACGTCGTAGGCCATATCCACCGCGGGGCCACGCTCTTGCGACGTGTCCGCATTCCCGAGCGAAACGGCTCCGTCGGTTTCGCTGAGGCGGGTCGGGTTGTCACCGGCAAGGTTCGCTCCCGGGTAACCGGCGGGCCCCTGCTCTCCAGGCCCCTGGGCCCCCAGACCCGGAACCCAGTTGTAACTTTCTTCCAGGCCGGACTGACGGACGGCACCCTCAGGCGTGACAACTGCCTTCGTCCCGTCGAATCCTGGGTTCCTGAGCTCCAGCTCCTCGTCAGAGGGAAGACCGACGATGCGCGGGTTCAACAGCGTGGTGTGCAGCGTGAAGCCGCTCGTGGGCAGCAGAAGACCCTGCGGAGAGCTCATACGCCCGAGGGCCTCACCGGCTAACCCGGGCCGCATCACCCTGACGATCTCCCCCAGGAAACCTGCCTTGCTGCGCTCACGCCAGGGGATGTTCTCCGGCAGGATGTCGTGCTCCGCCATCGTCGCCAGCAGCCTGTCGGCCGCCGCCCTGAACTCCATCGCATCGATCGGCATCGTCACCATCGAACGCCCCGGCATCGGAGCCCCCGAATGCGCACGCACGGCGGCCTCCGGAGCGGCCATGACCCGCATCTGGTGCACGGGGGTTCGCGGCCCGGGGTGTGACTGCTGGACCGTCAGCGGGCTCACAACACGCATCCGTGACAAACCCACGGACTCCAGCACATCCCCCGGTGCCAGCATGACGACCGACCGCTGGAACCCGTCGCCAGGGCGCCGAACCTCCAGCTTCACCGATTCCACCGGCCGGCGGATCTGGTGGTGGGCACTGTGACTGCGGGAGAGCACGCTGGATTGGATGGACGACTCCCCCGAGTCCTTCAGCGTGATCCTCTTCCCGAGACCGTACCCACCACCCCCGCTCTCCTGCATGGTCGTGGAATCCACCAGGTTGCGACCGCCCACAGCCCCGCTGAGTTGGACACCCTGGGCCGACGATCGCTCCGTCGTCTCCGTGTCCGACAGCGTGATCGTTTTCTTTACTTCGTGCTCGCGTCCCGGATTCTCGGGGCCCTCGTCGACGGGGTCGCCCAACTTGATCTTGAGGCCGAACTCGTAGACCGTCCCGTCGTCCTCACGGACGACCGGCAGAATTGCGCCGCTCTCGGAATAGGCGTCCGAAGCGTTCGCCACGACACCGATGTAGGACGTGAACTCGTTGACCGCGGAACGGTTGGCGCTCATCCCGCCGGCACCGGTCGCGGGGAACAACCGGTTGTAGTCCTCCTCGAGCAAGTGATCCAGGAGCTGCGGCAACCTGCTGAGGTCCGGCAGCTGAATCGGCAGCGCACCGGCGAACGTGCGGGCATTACCGAGACCGGAGTTGACCGTGAGCCGGCGGCTGGGTGCCGCGAACGGGGTACCCGACAATTGCTCCGGTGTGGGAAGCAGGCCTGCCTCCAGGAGGGACTGCACTTCGACACCCCACAACGCCCCCCTCGGCACGGACACCGTGGACCCGCGCGCATCCCCCTTACCACCCAAATGCAGTTTTCTGCGGAACTTACCTGCCGGGACCTTCTCGACGGTGACCTCCCAATCCAGCGGAGTCAGCATCAGGACGCGCGGCTCGCCCCCGGGCACCATGAACCTGCTCCGCTGCTCAGCCGCCATCAGGTGTGTGCGGGCCTTTCCCCAGCTCCGGGAAAGGCGGTAGTACAAGGACGGCAGCACGAATGCCCGTCCGCTCTCCAACCCTTCGCCGGGCGAAAAGGCGCTCCGCATAGTGGGCCCGGCGAACACGGTGACCCCGAACGACCCGGTGTCCCTGGTCGACACCGAAGCACTGCGCTTCACGATGCCGTCCGACCGCAGCCCGGCGGGCATCATCGTGACGGGGGTGGGCTGACCCACTCGAGCTTTGACAGAAATCAGCAATTCGCCCACGCGGGCATCCACGGGTTGTGTCCCGACGTTACGCAGCACGCTTGCGCCGAACCGCTCGTCGATCTCACCCTTGACGTCCAGGTATCGTTCCGGGTCCGCCAACAACTCCTCGGACATGGCCTGGATCTCCGAGAGCACCCGGTCCGTGCCGGCGACGGACACGAGGTTGCGCGCCGGGAACGGGCCCGAATCGGCCCCTGCTCGCAGGACCGCCGCGTCGTAGCTCAGATTGCCGCTTCTCGGGGTGACGGTGATCTCGTCACCGGTACTGAGAGCGAGGCGCGAGTCGAGCTTGCGCCACCCTTCCCACGACCGGACCTGCGCTGGTACCTGGACTTGAAGGTCCGCAGACCGTTCGGAGGAGTACAACACCTGGGACTGCTGGGGTTTCCCACGCCATTTCCGCTGCTTGATCCTGTCCCACCACCGGAGCAGGTGGCGGGCGATCTTGCGCGGCCGGCGGACCAGGACGACATTGACGCTGACCTGGACATCGGCCGGGCCCACGATCGTTCCAGAGGTGGATTCCAGGGCGCTCCCCGCCCCGATCGAGGTGGCGAACTGCTGCCCACGAGTCCTTCCCGTCTGCGCCTGCGCCTGCGCGGCAATTCCGGCACTGAATAGACCGACGGTCAACCGGCTTCGGACAGCTCCTTCGACCCCCAACGTATGGCTCGTGGTGAAACCGTGATCCCGCTGGTGATCCCAGAAAGGCTCCGACGCAAGCTGCAATGCCGGATGGTGCATCGGCTGAATGGTCGCACCGGTGGATTCGGCGAGTCCGGTGTGGAGCTGGATCGTGAGTTCCTTGGTGTACGCCAGTTTGTCGTTGATCCGCAAGGTGATGGAGGAAGGTCCAAGGGCCCGCAGGTTCTCCGAACCCAACAGGAGCCCCAGAGCCCGTTGGTTGGACAACTGCTGCTCCCGGCGATTGGCGCGGGGAACGGCAACCCGTGTCGGGACGGCATCGCTTCCCTTACCGACTGTGATCGCGGCGGCCGGGGATCCGATGCGGCGCTTGTTGATCGGGGGAAGGAACTCTTCACCACCCGCTTTCAGGATCGCGTCCATGATGTGCTCGACGATGCGCGTCTGTGCTCCGGTCCCCAACCCGACGTTCGTGAGTGCTGAGGTGTCGTCGAGTGCCCACGGCGGCAGCGAGGGGATGATCGACGTCAACACCTCGCCGGTGGGGGTTTCGACCGGGGACGTAGGCGTCACAACCGGTGACTCGGGGACCGCCGACCTTCCCGGCAACTTCTCGTTCGTGGACAACGCCTGTGTGGGCGCGGGAACGGCGAGGCCAGGGAACAGGGTTGCGAACTCGTCGAGGGAGAAACTCACAAGGGAGATCACGGGCGTCCGCGACACCAGTGGGTGGAAACGCCCGTCCTGCGCGGACAGGGCGGCTTTGTCCACCTCGGCGGACAGGAGCCCGAAGACCCGCGTCTCGGCTACCTTGACCTGCTCCCGACGGCCAATTGCACGCCGCTCCCCGGACGAGACAGTGACGGATCTCGAGATCGAGATCGCCCCGGTGGTGACGAGCGCATCGACCAGGGGTAACGCTAAACCGGTCGTCACCCCCACCGCCATGCTCAGGCCTATCGTCTTGGTGCGTTCACGACCCCGTTGGAGCGTGGCCTCCGTCACCGAATTGACCTGGGAATCGTCGATCGCAATGAGGGGCGCGAACCCTATCGGACGCGCCACCGTGCCGATCGTCGACACGACGCCGTCGAATGCGCGGTAGTCCACGGACAGGGGCGCCGCGTTCGGATGTTCGGCCTGGGTCAGCCACAAGGCCAACCCCTGCGCCAACTCACTGTTGGCTGCCGAGCCGTGGAGCAACTCCTCACCGGCGCTATCGGGCTCACGCAGCGAGAATGGGAGTGCGTCAAGGTTGGCGAGCAGGTCCCCATCATCGACGATGTCCTCGACCACGAACGAACGCAAGGCTCCGAAGTCGTCGCGGGCTCGGGCGCTGAACGGAACGTACTTCCCGTCCATGGCCCGACTCAACCCGGCCAGGCCGGTCGGGCTCTGCAGGCGCGCCGGGAACTGGTGCGTCACCGGCAGCTCCGACACACCGTCGACGATCCCGTCCAGGGCCTCGATCGTCATGGCGATCGTGGAGTTCCAGGTGACGTGCGGACTGAGGAACTTGTGCTCGTCCTGGCGCTCCCGGACCGTCCTACCGCTCTCGGTGACAGAGGTCAGAGATTCCGCAGCGACGCGCATTATCGGCCCTACCGGGAAGAAGAGCAGGGCGGGCACCCACGCCTGCACCGGGAAGGCAGAAGACTTGGACGCGCTGGTGGCGTGCGAGAGCGTGTAACGGTTGTCGGTGAAGTGGGTGCGGCCATTCGGGTCCTGGTCGCCGAGCCATGCCTCGACCACGCCGAGCGAAACGCGAACGAGTGCTTGGTGTCTCGTGCCGAAGGCCGGATTGAGGTACGCAAGCGCGAACTCCCAGCCCTTACCTCCGAACGCTTTGAGTCCCCGGACGATCTGGTCGGACCGTGCGTCCACCGAGCTCGCGAGGTCGCCGACCAGTGGAACCCAGCCACGTTCGGTAAGGAAGGCGACCAGTGCGGAGCGGACCGCCCGTTTCATCACATCGCGATCGACGGGTTCCATCACCCCCATCGAATCCCCTCCGAAGGGGAGCATGTCGGTGGCAGTCGGAGTTGTCGCCGAGACGTCGGCAGTGGCCTGAGCGGGGACGGTCGTGGCCTGAGCGGGATCCGGCGCAACCAGAGACGGCGTGCCCGACGCGGGGGCAGCATCTGCTGAACCAACCGCACCCCCGGGGATGACGAGACGCAACCCCGCTCGCGGCACGTTCGACCTGTTCTGCCGGCCCGGGACGGTGCTGTCCGGGTCGCTGGTCGTCCGGGTGGCACCGGCTCGGCGGGCGGCGGCACTGCCTCCGTCGAGAAGCGTCACACCATCGGTCGTCCGCTGGAGCAGCAGATTCGGTTGCCGTACGTCGTAGGCCGAGACGAGCCAGGTGACATCGGACGTCTGAGGTCCGAGGCCGCCCGGGCTGGGACTCTCTCCAGGCGCCGGCTGCGCGTCAGCCTGGACACTGACCAGGACACCGTCACGGGTCGCGTTCAGGATGTCACCACCCACGCGGGCGGCCGACAGCAAGAACTCCTCGGTGGCCAGATCGGAGATCGCTGTCACCGCCTGCTGACGGGCCGCACGGTTGCGGCGCCTGGTCGCGTAGTAGACCGCTCTCCTGATCTCGGTCTGGACCGTGTCCAGGTGGGCCACCGCCAGCAGGTGCGGCGCCGGAGAAGCGGTGTAGGTGGGACGACTAGCAATCTCTCGTTGCGACAACGTTTCTACGACCGGGGTACTGGGACTGGCCACAGGAGCGGTACCCGTGCTGGGTTCTTCGTTCCCCGGTTCGGTCGGCGCGGGGTTCACCACCGGCGCGGGGTTCACCGTCGGTGCGGGGTTCACCGTCGGAGCGGGGTTCATCGCCGGCGCGGGGTTCATCGTCGGCGCGGGGTTCGTCAGGGCCGTGTCGACGGTGACCGTGGCGGGGACGCGCACGGGGTAGGAGGCGACGTGCGGGCGGTGGAGCCTGCTCGACGCTGTCTTGACCTGCACCTTCACCTCGGCAACGCCGGTAAAGCGTTCGCCGCGCCCCGTCTCACCGTCGACGCTGCCCAGGTACTGCCCGAGGCTGGTGCGGACATACACCGTCCGCACCAGCACCTTCGGAGAACCCTGCAGCGTCGTCCAACCACCGGTGCGGCGCGGATCGAAAGTCTCCGCGAGGGCGTCCAAGGTCTGCGCATTCGCATGGGCTCGCGACGCGGGACGCTTGACGAGCCGTCCCGACCGGGTCCTTCCGACGGGCGCGTCCACACCCCGAGGTGCCAACATGAACGGTGATTGCTGCGCGGCCGGAAGGGAGGAGAGGAACGTCTCCACGGCAGCGCGCAACTGATCGCGGGCTGCGCCACGGTCGGGGTCGACGTCGAACCTACCGGGGGTGGTGCTCCACCCGGTGTTGAGGAGGTGATCCGGGACCACGGGGGTCACCGCGCCCACGTCCGGCGGGCGCAGCGCGGTCGGCTGACCGGTGCGGTGCAAGGGGATGCGCGGCACCCGGATGACCGCAGAACGCACGACCGGGGAGGTCACGACCTTCTGCGGCGCCCCGGACTGACCTGTGCGGATTCTCTCCCGGTGTGTGTCGATCCGGGACAGGTGCCATTGGGCCCTGGCGTTGGCGAAGGCGCGCAACCGGCGGCGAATCCCTCCGGGGGTTTGGCGGTCTCCATTCGGTGCCGGGGTTTTCAGGCGCTGGCCCGCAGGTTCGCGCACGGTGACGTGCACGGACAGGTCTTCGTCCGTACTTCCCGGAGCACCCGTGTTGGCGCGATCCCCGGTGCGGGTCACACCTACCTCGACACGGAGACGCCCTGCTGGCCCGTCGACGCGGAACGACGTGCGCGACGGACGGGCACCGGGGTCGAGCAGTGCGTGGTCAAGGGTTGAAACCGCGAGCGCAATACGTTGTGCGGCAGCGGCATCCACGTACTTCAGGCGTTTCGTAGTGTCTTCCAGGAGGCCCGCGGTGAGGGCCTGCTCGGTGACCACCTGCATCTGGTAAGCCACCCGGGAAGGTCGTCCCGACCTGGGCAGCAGCACTTCGCTGCTGCGGTGCAATCCACGCACCGGGTTCGCCGTGACTGTCGTGGAGGACCTTGGCGCACCGGTGGGATGGCCTGTGACACCGGCGACGGCATGGCGCGCACGGGCCAGCAATCGGGTGACTCCAGCTCGGGTGACCTTGGCGTCCTGCGATGTCAACCCGGTCGGCGAACTCCTCGGGTTTCTCGAGTTCGACGTGATCTCGGGGGTGGCGGGCGCCGGCGCGATGTCGAGGCGGATCCATTTCCCACCCTGGTCGACCTCGCTGATGGCCTCGAAGGCACGCGGCGGAGACCAGACACGCGCCGCCAGCCGCCGGGCACGGGCCGGGCGCGTGCGGGGCGGCTCGGTGGCGACCTCGACCCGGAGACGGACGTCCATGGCGTGGGGGTTCTTCCACAGCGTGGACGACACAACCTCACGCGTCCGC
>JBPBQU010000364.1:0-10740 GCA_050955085.1 Janthinobacterium lividum
CCAGGCGACGATCGCGGGGCGCTTCGACGACATCGTCGCGTTCAGCGAGATCGAGCGGTTCATCGACACCGAGGTGAAGTTCTACTCCTCGGGGATGTTCCTGCGCCTCGCCTTCGCCGTCGCGGTTCACACCGATCCCGAGGTCTTCCTCATCGACGAGATCCTCTCCGTCGGTGACGAGCCGTTCCAGCAGAAGTGCCTCGCGCGCATCGAGGAACTGCGCGCGCAGGGCAAGACGTTGGTGATCGTCAGCCACGACCTGGACATGGTGGCCCGGTTGTGCGACCGCGGGGTGCTGCTCGAACAGGGGCACGTCGTGGCCGACGAGGGTGTGGTGCGGGTCGTGGCCCGGATGCGAGGGCAGGATCCCGACGAGGCGGAACGCCGCTTCGTGGAGGACCAGCGTCGTCGTGAGGAGCGCGCGCTGCTCGACGGGACCGTGGACGAGGGCCCGTCGCACGACTGACGTCCGCAAGGACACGCGCTCGCCCGCCCGGAGGATTGCGAGCGGCCGCTCGATCTCGTCTACCGTCGGGGGCGGGTACGGACGCGGCCGGGCGGCAGTCAGGTGACGTGAGCGGTGATGGCCGGGCCGATTCGACGACGTGCGAGGTGTGGAGGCTGTTCGTGAACGACCTGGTCATGGTGGCGACCCGGGCTGGCGGGACCCCGTGACGCGCACCGAGGCTGATGGAGCCGTCGCCGCGTCCTCTCACCGCCATGCGCCACGGCTGCTCGCCACGCTGATCTCGCCCGCGCTGGTGGGCTTCGTCGGGATCGTCACGTTCTGGCTTGTGCACCAGGCGCTCGTCGACGACGCCTACATCACCCTCAGCTACGCCCGGAACCTGGCCTTCCACGGGCACTGGGGTCTGCTGTCGGCCGTGCAGTCCAACACGGCGACCGCGCCCGGTTGGGTGCTGCTGCTCGGCGGGGCCACCGCGCTCGTCGGGCGTCCGGTCCTCGCGCTGGGGATCCTGCACGTCCTCATCGCGGTCCTCCTCGAACGCAGCCTCTCCGGTTCTGCCCGTCGCGCGGGTCTGCCGCGGTGGGTCGCGCCGGTGGGGGCGCTGCTCGTCGGCACCAACCCGCTGCTGCTGAGCTCGGTCGGGTTGGAGACCAACTTCCTCATCCTGTTGCTCTCACTGCTGCTGCTCACCGCGCAGGCGGGACGGCCGTTGCTGTACGGGTTCGTGGCGGGAGCCGTCGTGCTGACCCGGATGGACGCCGGGGTCGTCGTCGCCGTCGTCGCGGTGGGGGTCCCGGCCATCCTGCGCCGCCTCCACGTCGCGATCCCGGCGGCGCTGGTCGTCGTGGTGCCGTGGATGGTGTGGAGCTGGTTCCGGCTCGGCTCGGCCATCCCGGACACTCTCATCATCAAGACCACCGTCCGGCGCTGGGGGACTCGAGACATCACCAACGGCTGGCAGTGGTTCATCGACCTCTACGGCTCGCGCGCCGTGCTGTCCTTCCTCCCCGCCGCCGCCGGGATCGTCGGGTTCGTGCTGCTGGCGTCCCTGCGCATCCGGATGCCCGCCCCGCGGACCGGACCCTGGATCGCCTTCGGGGTCGGGGGCCTGGCCCACTGGACGGCGCTGTCGATCCTCGTCGTGCCACCGTTCCACTGGTACTACGGCATCCTCATCGGCGTCGGTTCGATCACCGCCGCCGGGGCGGCCGGTGCGTGCGCGACCCGGTGGCGCAGCAGCCACCGCGCGGGTTCGCGCGCGGTGCTCGCGCCACTCGCCGCGGTGACGGGCCTCGCGGTGCTCGCCCAGATCGTCGCGGCCGGTGTCGACGACGTGCGGCTGGGACGGCCCTGGGTGCTGTCCGCGATCCAGACGAACTACGCCACCCCGGCGGAGTACGCGGTGATGGGCGCCGGGCTCGCGGATCTCGACGTCGGGCTCGTCGACTCACCCGGTGAGATCGGCCACCTCGCCTACACCTGCGACTGCGTCGTCGACGCGTTCGCCGACCCGGCCCGGTTGTGGCCGGTCATCCTCGCGCGCCGCGACCAGACCAGCGGGTTGGCGCGCCGGGCCTTCGACCTGAACTACCGCCACTACCCCAAGGAGCGTTCCCCGTTGCCGACCACCGGCCGGTTGGCCTACTTCGCCGACGCGGACGTGCCCACCACGGGCGTCGTCGCCTCCTGGCCGGCCCGGACCGGGTACATCCTGATCCCGGGCCGCATCGTGCTGCTGGAGTCGGGGCTGTGAGCGCCCGCGAGCGGATCGCCGCCGCCGACCTCGCGTTGCTGCTCGCGGTGCAGCGCAGCATCCGCACCGAGACCGCGGTCACGGTGGCCACCGGCCTCTCGCACGCCGGTGAGCACGCAGCCGCCTGGATCGGCGTCGGCACCCTCGGCGCGGTGTTCGACCCACGACGGCGCCGGGACTGGGTCGTGGCGAGCACGGCCGTCGTCGCCGCGCACGGTGCGAGTGTCGTTCTCAAGCGCGTCGCGCGCCGGCAGCGTCCGATGGACCCCGAGGTCAGCGTGCGGGTCGCCACCCCGAGCCGGTGGAGCATGCCGAGTTCGCACGCCACCTCCACGACCGCGGCCGCGCTCGTCTTCGCCCCGCTGCTGGGACTGCCCACGGTGCCGGTCGTGGTGGGTCTGGGCGCTGCGATGGCCGGGTCGCGTCTCGTCCTGGGCGTGCACTACCCCTCCGACGTCGCCCTGGGCGCCGTGCTCGGGGCGGCCACCCAGGCCGGGGTCCGTCGCGTCGCCGCCCAGCTCTCGGTTCGGGGCACCGCGTGAGCCGCGCGACCGACGCTCAGGCGTCGGCGGAGGTGATGGTCTCGAAGCGTCCCGCCGGCCCGGCCTGGTTGCGCGCCATGCGCCCGCGGCAGTGGATCAAGAACGTCCTCGTCCTCGCACCGGTCTTCCCCGCGGGAGCGCAGGTCGGCGTGGACACCTTCGTCGGCATCGCCGTCGCGTTCGTGCTGTTCTGCTGCGTCTCCAGTGCGATCTACCTCGTCAACGACGCCCGCGACGTCGAGGCCGATCGCAACCACCCGCGCAAGCGCCTGCGGCCGATCGCCTCCGGTGAGCTCAGCGTGCGCACCGCCGTCGTCCTCGCCGTCGTCCTCGCCGTCGTCGGGCTCGGGGCGGGGTTCGTCTGGCAGCCCACGCTCGGGGCCGTCCTGAGCGCCTACTTCGTCATCCAGCTGGCGTACTGCTTCGGGGTCAAACACGAGCCCGTCCTCGAGCTCGCCTGTGTCGCCTCCGGTTTCCTGCTGCGGATGCTCGCGGGGGGGACGGCCGGGGACATCCCGCTGTCGGGGTGGTTCCTGCTCACGACGGCGTTCGGGTCGTTGTTCATGGCGGCGGGCAAGCGGTACGGGGAGGCGCGTCGTGGGGAACTCACGGGTGAGCCCGTGCGCCGCGTCGTGCAGAGGTACTCCACGAGTTACCTGCGGTTCGTCTGGTCGCTGGCCGCCACGGTCGTCGTCACCACCTACGCGTTGTGGGCTGTGGAGGTCCTCGTCGAGCAGACCGGTACGAACCTGGCGGTGATCACGCTCGCCCCCTTCGTCCTCGCGATCCTGCGCTACGCCGTGGACGTCGACAGCGGTGACGCCGAGGAACCCGAGGAGATCGCCCTGCACGACCGGGTACTGCTCGTGCTCGCGGTGCTCTGGGTCGCCTCGTTGCTGCTGGCGGTGTGGTGGTGACGCCGTCGGGCAGCTCCCGGGGGCAGGGCGCTGCGCCGCCGGTGGGCATGCGGGAACGACTCACGGAACTGAGCCGTCACGAGCGGGTCCGGGAGGTGCTCCGCTTCCTGGTGACGGGTGGCATCGCCTACGTCGCGGACCTCGTCGTCTTCAACCTGCTGTTGTTCTCCGGGGTCGGTGCGGTGTGGTCCAAGGTCGTCTCCAGCATCATCGCGATCGCCGTCGCCTTCGTCGGCAGCCGGTACTACACCTGGCGCGAGCGGCGCAGCGAACACCCGGCGCGGGAGTACTCGATGTTCGTGCTGCTCAGTGTCATCGCCGCCGGGTTGCAGCTGCTCTGCCTCGCGATCACCCACTACGGGTTCGGCTGGACCTCGGCGCTGGTCGACAACCTGTCGAGCAACGTCGTCGGGATGGCGTTCGCGATGGTGTTCCGCTTCGTCACGTTCCGGACCCTGGTGTTCCCCGACCGCCCGGTGACGGCACCTCCCGGCGCGTGAACCGCGCGTGGTGAACGGGGTCCGGGAGGTCGTGCGCGATCCCCGCGTCGTCGTGCCGGTCCTGGTCGGCGTCGTGATGGCGCTGGTCCTCGTCCTCACCCGCGTCGGGGTGCAGTCCTGGCAACCCGGATACGACCTCGCGGTCTACCGCGACGGCGCCCGCGATCTGCTCTCCGGGCGTGACCTCTACCAGCGCGAGACGGTGCGTGGGCACTGGTTCGTCTACCCGCCGTTCGCGGCCGTGCTGTTCCTCCCGTTGCTGCTGCTGCCGGCCTCCGCCGACCTCGTCGTCTGGGACGCGGTGCTGGTGGGGGTGACGGTGTGCGCCACGATCACGATCCTGCGCGCCATCAGAGCCGCGCCGCTGCTCGTCGGGGTCGGGACGGCCGCCGTCCTGGTGAGCGATCCGTTCCGTGAGGCGCTGGTGCTCGGACAGGTCAGCCCGTTGGTGGTGCTGGGCCTCGTCCTGGGCGCTCTGTACGGGGGGCGCGGGGGAGCGGTTCCGGCGGCGCTCGCCGCGGCCGTCAAGGTGACGCCCGTGCTGGTCGTCGCGGCGGTGCTGAACCGGCGGGCGCGGCGGTGGTTCGCGGTGCCCGTCATCGTCGTCGGGGCGCTCACCTCGCTGGTCGGAGTCCTGCTCGCGCCCACCTCGGCGCGAAGCTACTTCGGTTCCCTGCTGTGGGATCCGGCTCGCGTCGCCCCGGCCCGGACGACCTCGAACAACTCCCTCGCGGGCGCGTTCGCCCACGCGGGGGTGGCGGACGCGTCGGCGTCGCACCTCGCCCTGCTGTGCTCGGTGCCGCTGTTCGTCCTCGTCGTCGTGCTCGCCCGGCGCGCGGATTGGTTGCAGCGTGGTGACCGGCTGCGGTTCGCCATCGTGGTCAGTCTCGTGACGTGCCTCGCGTCGCCTGTGACGTGGTCGCACCATGCCCTGGCGGCGCCGGTCGGGGTGATGGTGCTGCTCGCTGCCCACCGGCGGTGGGTCGTGTTGGCCGGTGTCGCGTGGTTATTGCCGCTCCTGCAGTGGGGACAGACCCTCGGGGGGGTCGGGGGCGTGCTGCTCGCCGAGACCAGGCCCGTCTCGTTGCTCGTCCTGACGGTGCTGCTCTCGCAGGACGTCCTGACCCGCGAGCGGTTGCCGACGGCTCAGCTCACGAGCGGGTGACCTTCCCCGTGGCCGGGTCGTAGGTCAGCGTGCCGGACTGGAACGTCTGGACGAGGACTCCCCCTCTCCAGGTCTCCTCCGAGGTCGGGAAACCCATCGCCCCGTTCTCCCAGCCCTGGGCGCCCCAGGTGGCGAGCAGTCCGCCCCGCACGGCGTGTGCCCCCGTCCCCGCCGACCAGTAGATCGAACCACCCTGGAACTGGGCGTAGAAACCCTTGTCGTTGGGGGTGCGCCGGTCCCCGCTGGTGGGGAACCCGATGCCGTTCTCCCAGCCGAGCGCGGCCCAGCGGTCGCGGATCGCACCCCGCACCTCGCGAGCGCCGGTGGCGGGGGAGTAGTAGATGGACCCGTCCTGGAAGTGCGTGTAGTACCCGGCACCGTTGGGGGTCCGGGTGTCGCTGGTGGTGGGGTAACCGAGCCCGTTCTCCCACCCCAGCTGTGCCCAGCGGGCGTAGATCTCACCGCGCACGTCCTGGGCACCCGTGCTGGGCGACCAGTAGATCGCGCCGCCCTGGAACTGCGTGTAGTACCCGGACCCGTTGGGGGTGCGGGTGTCACCCGTCGTCGGGAATCCCAGTACGGACTCCCACCCGGTGGCGGCCCAGTGTCGCCGGATCTCACCCCGGACGTCGTGGGCGCCGGTCGCGGCGGAGGCGTAGATCGAGGAGTTCGTGAAGTGGCGGTAACTGCCGAGGCCGTTGGGTGTGCTGAGTTCGGGGCTCGTCGCCGGACCCAGGGGCCCACCGGCGCCGCCCAGGGCGTTGTAGGCCAGGTCGACCGCGGAGACGATCCCGAACCAGTCCGAGCGCAACCCGCCGAGCTGGCGCAGCTTCGTCCCGCTGACGTCGACCGTGCCCGAGGTGCAGGTGAGTGTCGCCGCCGTCACCCGCCCGCCGAGGTCCCCGCGCCCGTCGCGCGACTTCACCGTGATCCCGAGGGCGACCCCGCCCGCGGCGCACCCGGCGTTGAACGTCGTGGCGGGGATCGTCGTGGTCCAGGACGCGACGGTGTCTCCCGCGGCCTTGCCGGCGGGGGAGGAGAAGGGGTCCTCCTTGGCGAGGAGGTACGGCTTGGAACCCGCGACGGTCCAGCCACCGTTGGAGGAGGAGAACTGGGTGAACGCGACGTCGTCGCCGTAGGCGCGGACCTCACCCGCGGTCGCGGCGATCGCCGCGTTCGTCGACGCGGGCTGGCTCCACGTCACGCTGCCGTCGGTGGCGCGTGACTCCGCCCCCCGATAGACCTGGCATGCCGTGGTGTCGCAGATGTCGGTCTGCTCGCCGCTGCGCAGCACGGACAACGCGTAGCTGCGGGCCGCGACGGCCTGCGCCTGCAGGGCCTGGGCGTTCCAGGAGGCGGGGGACTCCGCCGGGACCACGCCGCGCAGGTACGTCTCGAGCGCGACGTCGTTGACGACCGTGAGATTCGTCCCCGTCACGACCCGGATGCTGCCGTCATAACGGATCGACGTGCCGTCGGGTTTGACGAGCAGGACCCCGTCGGGTCCGCTGATGGTCGTGCTCGCACCCCAGGTCTCGCTCCAACCACCGGCGACACTCGCGGCGAGACCGCCCCCTGCGGGGGTGATGACGAGGCGTTGCCCGGGGCCGACCTTCTGCCCGCTGCCGGAGATGGACACGGAGTTGTTCGTGGGGGACATCACGGTGAGGTTCGCCGTGGAGAATCCGGTGAGACCGACCCGTAGGGTGCGGTTCTCCCGCGAGGCCACCGAGGTACCGGGATAGTAGAAGTCGAGGATCGACCGGTAGTTCTGCCCCGCGGCGGCCCGCGACTGCGCCCCCCACTGCGACATCCCGATCCCGTGGCCGAACCCGTGACCCACGAACGTGAACGCACCACCGACGGCGGGGCGAACCTCGTCGGCCATGGCCGGGGCGGCCGTGAGGGTACCGGCCGCCACGGCGGCGATGAGGCCCGTGGCGAACCGGGGGAACCGTCGGGTCTCGCGTGTCATCATCGCTCCTTGGAGGACAGGTTCATCCGGTTCGGGTTCATCCAGTGTGGGACAGTCGCTCTCGCGCCGCGCCGACGAACCACGAGTGCAGGCGCGGTCACCGCGCCCGCCACCGGGCGGGCGCACCCGCCCGGGGCAGGGCGACACGACCATGTGTGTCCCGGCTGGATGTCAGTTCCTGGTGGCGGTGACCTTACCGGTGGACCTGTTCCAGGTCAGCTTCCCACCCTCGAAGTCCATGCGCAGCCCGCCGTCGACGGCGTACTCGTCCTTGGTGGGGAAACCCAGCCAGGAGGTCTCCCATCCCAGCGACGCCCAGGTATCGCGGAAACCATTACTGACGGCGTGCGCGCCGGTCGAGGCCGACCAGTAGATCGATCCGCCCTGGAAGTGGTTGTACCAACCCTTGCCGTTGGGGGTCATGGTGTCGTCGGTGGTCGGGAACCCGAGACCTCGTTCCCAACCCAGCGCAGCCCACCGGTCCCGGATCGCACCGGCGGTGTAGTGCGCACCGGTCGTCGTGGAGTAGTAGATCGAACCGTTCTGGAAGTGGTTGAACCAGCCGCCGAACGCGGTCGAATTACCCGTGACGGGGTATCCGGCGGGACCGCGTTCCCAACCCATCGCGGCCCACTTGGTACGGATGTCGTCACGGACGTCGTGGGCACCGGTCGGGGCCGACCAGTAGATCGAACCCTTCTGGAAGTGGTTGAAGAAACCGTTGAGGGCCGCGGAGTCATCACTGGTGGGGAACCCCAGGCCACTTTCCCAGCCGAGGCGGCCCCATTCGGTCAGCAGTGCGCCACGGACCGTGTGCGCACCGGTGGCCGCGGAGTAGTAGATCGCCCCACCCGTGAAGAAGCGGTAGGAACCCGTCCCGGCCGGGACCTGCAGCTCGGCCGTCGTCGGCCCACCCAGGCTGCCGCGTCCACCGCCGAGGGCGGCGTACTTGGCGTCGATGGGCGAGGAGGGGGACGACGAGAGCAGTTGGGCGACGCGCGCCCGGATCGAGTCCATCTTGGTGAAACCGACGTTGCCGGGGCAGGCCGTGTAACCGACGTCACGGTGTGCGTTGATCGTCCGCAGGTTGACGCTCGTGCCGGCCGCGTACTTGGCGGTGCCACCACCCGCGGACGTGAGGGTCGTGGTGCCGTTGGCGGGCAGGCCGTACATCGACAACTTCCAGGCGAGGACCTGGCAGACCGATTCCAGGCAGGCCGCGCTCGGTGCGATCGAGGTGAAGTCGCCCATCATCGAGACGCCGAACGTGTCGGTGTTGAAACCCCCGGCGTGGGCCCCGATCACGGGCTGCAGGATGCCACCCGCACGGCCTTCCCAGATCCCGCCGAAGCGGTCGACGACGAAGTTGTACCCGAGGTCGGACCAGCCGAGGGAGACGGTGTGGTAGCGGTACATGCCGCGGATCACCGAGGGGACCTCGGACTGCGAATACGTCCCGCCGTCGGCCGTGTGGTGCACGACCGCGGCCTTGATCGTGTCGTTGTAGGAGGGGGACCCCTTGCGCAGGGACTCGTCGGCCCCCCACTCCGCCCGCGAACGGATCGTGGGCTGGGCGATGACGGATCGGGTGACGGCGGTGGCCTTGGTGGTGGCGGCGAGATCTGTGGTCTCGACGAGAGCTGTGGCGGCGGCACCCGTGGTGGTGTTCGCTGCCGGGGTCCGGGTCGCACGCGCCGGCCGCACGGTCAGTACCGAGCTCTCACCGGGGTCGACGACCTGCAGGTGGGCGCCCGCGACGTCACCCTGGGGGAGGCGCACCTCGACCGTGGCCGCCGAACCGAGTGCACCGACCCACAGCGGGTCGGAGGCGATCACGCTGCGGCGTCCCTCGGCGGTGTCCGGGTCGGGTTCGGAGTCGTTGAGCGGTAGCTCGCTCCACCCGGTCCAGGCACCCCGATCGGTGCGTACCCGCACGGAGATCGTGTCGGTCGACGCGCCCCCGGGGAAGGTGACCCCGACCATGTGTCCACCGCTGACGTCCACGCTGACCACGGCGAGGCCCGGCGCGGCCTTGAGGGTTCGACCTGCCGCGGCGTCGGTGCCGGCAAGGGTCGAGGCGGCTGCGGTGAGCGGGTGCCGGGCGAGCGGGTAGGCCTGGGTGGAGCCGCTGACCTGCAGTGCGCTGCGGGTCAGTCCGCTGGCCGTCCCGGCACCGCAGAGCAGTGCGGCACCACCGGCCGCGGCCGTGAGCAGGGTTCGACGGGCGACGTGACTGCTTTCGCCCGGGGGGGTGTCGGTGCGGGTGGCGGTGTTACGGGACCGCATGGGGGCCTCGTCCCTTCTGACGGTGACAGGAGGTCACACCCACACGGGTGAACGCTCGCTTCCGGCATCGGCGCTGTGGTGGCGGACCTTGAGCGGGTCGGACCCGTCCTGCGCCGTCTTCGTCACGCAATGTAGGTGAAGACTTGGGTGGTGAACAAGCTGCAGAAGCACACAACTAGGTAACGTCAGTGTGAGTACCCGTTGACTCTAAGTCACTTTCGCGGCATCTGCCTTCCCTGAAGGCATCCTTTTGATCCGCTCGGGGCCCCAAGGAGGTGCTCGACACTCGGGGTCGGTGGGCGTCCAGCCAATTCCCAGTTCGCTGTCATTACTCTGTGTAATCAACGCGGAGAGTGACGAAACTGCTCCGAGAGCCGAAGAGCCCGCCCCCCGAACGGGGGACGGGCTCGGCACTCCAGTCGACCTCAGCGCGCTCGCACGACCCCCAGCTGGCTGCCGCCGAACCCCGGGAAGATCGTGCTCAGCGACCCGGCGCCGCAGCGCTTCTGCAGCACCTCACCGATGATCGAGCGGTAGTCGGTGGTGCTCGCGAGGTCACCGTCGAGCAACCGGTCGGCACCCAGCCCCGGCCACACACCGTGAACACGGCCGCCGACGACGCCGCCTCCGAGCAGCAGCACGGCGTTGCCGTGGCCGTGGTCGAGGCCACCCGAGGAGTTCTCCGCGACGCGTCGGCCGAACTCCGACAGAGTCACCAGGGTCGTGGAGGCGAAGGAGGCCCCGAGGTCGGTGGCGAACGCTGCGAGCGCGCTCGACAACTCGGTGAGCTTGTCGCGCATCCAGCCCGCGTCGACCCGACCGAGGTTGGCGTGCATGTCCCAGTCGCCGTAGTCGAGCGTGATCACCTGGACGGGGGCTCCGGACCGCTTGAGGACCGCGGCCTGTTGAAGGGCCTTGCCGAGGTCGGTGGCCGGGTAACCGGTTCCGGCCGGGGCGGTACCCCCCTTGAGCTGCGCGACGTCCTCCATGGCGGTGAGGAGGGTCGACGCGGGCTGCGCGATCTCGCTCCGCGCGCCCGTGTGCATGCGCCGCAGGGCGGCATGCCACACGGCGCGGTCGTTCCCCGGCCCGATGAGGGCGAACCCGTCCAGTGAGGTCATGGTCGTCTCCTG
>JBPBQU010000365.1:0-10634 GCA_050955085.1 Janthinobacterium lividum
CGGTGGTGCCTCTGTTGCATCACATCCTCGAGGTGTTGCGCGCCGGCCGGCTCGAGCTCACCCTCGACCGGCCCGAGGGTGGCCGCAGTACCCATGTCCTGGACGTGGACGGTCGCCATGAACACCACGATTCCCCCATCACCGCCGATCCCTACCTGGATTCGATCGTGGCCGCAGGCAGCGCAGTCCTGGTGACGAACCGGGGTCGCGACGACGACGCGGGACGACGCTGGCTGGCGCAGCGAGACGGTGAGGATGCCCTCGTCGTGCCGATCGCCGCCTCGAACACGCGGGGAGCGCTCGTCACCTTCGATCGTGTCGGTGACACCAGCACGTTCACGCCCAACGACCTCGCCCTCCTCCAGACCTTGACCGGCCACCTGGGGGTGGCCATCAGCAATGCCCAGCTCGTACGGCGGCTGCGTCAGGACGCAGGCCGTGATGCCCTGACGGGCCTACCCAACCGGGCGCTGCTCGCCGACCGGATCACCCAGGAGCTCACCGCCTGCGGAGAACCCCCGGCGTCGGGGGAGCAGTCACCACGGGCGGCCGTGCTGTTGCTGGACCTCAACCGGTTCAAGGAGGTCAACGACGCTCTGGGGCACCACGTCGGTGACGAGCTCTTGCGCGTCGTCGCCGCTCGCATCGCCGCGCTGGATCTCCCGGGGGCGACCGTCGCACGCCTCGGTGGTGACGAGTTCGCGGTCCTGCTGCCGGCCCGCCTCGACGCCGAGGCCGCAGCCACCGCAGCCGCGCACCTCATCACCACTTCGCTCGGCCACCCGGTGGCCCTGCCGGAAGCCACCCTCAGCACGGGCGCCAGCATCGGCATCGCCTTCGCCCAGCAGCACAGCGGCAAGGACGACCTGCTGCGTCACGCGGACACAGCCATGTACGCAGCGAAAACGGCCGTCGCGCCGTTCGCGTTCTACGACGAGAATCTCGACCGGGGCCGGGTGGAGCGCCTGTCCCTGCTCGCCGACCTGCACCAGGCCCTGGAGGCAGACGAGCTGACGTTGCATTATCAGCCGAAGTTCGACCTCGCGTTCGGCGTGGTGACGAGTGTCGAGGCTCTCGTGCGGTGGACCCACCCCCGGCTGGGCCCGCTGTCACCCGACACCTTCGTGCCTCTCGCGGAATCCACCGGCCTGATCGAACCGTTCACCCGCTCGGTCCTGGCCAAAGCCCTGCAGCAGTGCCGCCAGTGGATGGACGACGGTTTCAACCTCTCCGTCGCGGTGAACCTGTCCGCCCGCAACATCAGCAATCCCGACCTGCCCGAGAACGTCGCCGCAGCCCTCGTGCACGCCGGGGTCCCGGCCGAACGCCTGATCCTGGAGATCACCGAGAGCAGTGTGATGGGTGACGCCGAGCACACCGTCCCCATTCTCGAGCGGCTGGCGGCGATCGGTGTCACCCTTTCGCTGGACGACTTCGGGACGGGGTACTCGAGCCTGGCCTATCTGCAGCGCCTTCCGGTGCGGGAACTGAAGATCGACAGGTCGTTCGTCGTGGGTCTCGAACCGTCGGCGACCGCGAGCACGGCCGAGACCAGTGCGGCACTGATCCGCAGCATCACCGGATTGAAGTCAAGTCTGGGCCTGCGCATCGTCGCCGAGGGCGTCGAGGACGGGAACACGATGGCCCTCTTGGGTGAGCTGGGCTGCGACCTGATCCAGGGCTACCACGTCGGGCGCCCGGCTCCTGCGGAGCAGTTGACGCCACATCTGCGTCGGCTCACGCACAGCGAGGGATGAGGGCGACGTCCGGCCCGTCGGTGACCCGCAGCGTGCCGACGCCCCGCGGGGTGCAGAGGTGACCCGGGGAAACCCTCACCGGAGCGTTCTCGCGGGGACGCGTGGAAGGATGACGGCATGGTCGGTCGGGAAGACGTCGATGTCGCGGCGGCGCGACTCTTCGGTGGGCTGCTGCGGCGCAGCCACCTGTCCAAACCCTCCGACCTCACCGACGTGGTCGTCGAGGAGGTCCAGAATTGCCTCGGGGCCAGCCAGGTGGTTCTCTCGTTGGTCAATCACGAGTTCACCGCGTTGGTGCCGATCCCCAATCGCTACTCACCGCACCGGCCGCCGCAGCCGATCGACGGTTCGATGGCCGGGCGTGCGTTCGCCTCGACCTCGATCGTGTTCGCCGATGCGGACGGCGACGAGAAGGGGCCGCGTCGGCGTATCTGGCTGCCCTTGCTCGACGGCACCGACCGGGTCGGAGCGCTGGAGATGACGCTTCCCGCCTTCGAGGGGCGGGTGAGCGGGGAGCTGGTGGCGACGTGTGAGCGCTATGCCCACCTGATCGCCCAGTCGATCGTCACCAAGGGTCTGTACGGAGATGTGTTCGAGCGGGTCCAACGCACCCGCTCCATGACGGTGGGCAGTCAGCTGATGCGTTCGATGCTGCCCCCACTGCTGTACGCCACCGACGGTCTGGTGGTGGCCGGCATGCTGGAGCCGGCGTACGACAACGGCGGGGACGCCTTCGACTACGCCGTCAACGGCGATTGCGTGCACCTGGCCGTGTTCGACGGGATGGGTCACGGTCTGAGTGCGTCCACCGTGACCGCTGTCGCTCTTGCCGCCTACCGTCACGCCCGCATCGACGAGATGACGATGGTGGAGTCCTACCGGGTGATCGACGAAGCGGTCCGCAGCCAGTTCGACGGCGAACGCCACGTCACCGCCGTGCTGGCCGAATTGGAGTTGCCCACCGGTCGGTTGTCGTGGATCAGCGCGGGGCATCCGCCACCGCTGCTGCTGCGCGACGCCAAGGTGGTGAAAACCCTGGAGGCCCCCCCGTCGTTCCCGCTCGGCTGGGATTTCGGGGGGGAGCCGGTCCTCTTCCAGGAACAGTTGCAGGCCGAGGACGCGGTGTTGCTGTACACCGACGGTCTCATCGAGGCGCGGTTGGCCGACGGGGAGCTGCTCGGGGTCGAGGGCTTGTCCCGGTTCCTGGAGCAGGAGGCGGCCGCCGGTCAACCGGCGCCGGAAACGTTGCGGCGCATGCGCCGAGCGGTACTGGAGTACCAGAACGGGGTCCTTCAGGACGACGCGACCGCACTGCTGGTGGAGTGGCGGCGGGGGACGGAGCAGCGCCTGATGCCCCAGACGGTGATCGAGGACTGATCGAGAAGACGGTTGCGCCGGGACCTCGCGGGAACATTCTCTCAGGGTTGGGGGCGGCGCAGGGGGGTGTCGTCGAGGTTCTGGCGCAGGTCCACGAGGGAGTCGAACACCCGAAGTGCGCCGGCGTCCATGAGTTCGTCGGTGGAGAAACCCCCGGTGCGCAGGGTCAGGGTTGCTATGCCGATCTTGCCGGCAGCCTGGACGTCGTAGACGGAATCGCCGATCATCACACCGGACGCACCCTCGACCTTCGCGAGCGCAGTTTCCACCAGGTCAGGGGCGGGTTTGCTGGTCTCGGCGTCCTCGGAGGTCGTCCACGCATCGGCCAGGGACGTGCCGTCGATGAGATCGAGGAAGGTTTCGACGTGTTCGCGCTTGCCGGAGCTGGCGAGCACGAGGCGGAAACCGCGGTTCTTGACCTCGCGGAGCAGTTCGTGAGCTCCCTCCAGCGGTTGGACCTCGCCGATGAGCTTGTCGAACTCCTCCGTCCACGCCTGACGTAGGTCGTCACCGTGGGCCTTCTCCACCTGTTCCCCGCCGAGCTCGGGGACGAAGACATCCCCACCCATGCCGATCCCGCGATGAAGCTGCCAGAGCGGCAGGGTGATGTCGAAACGACGGAAGGCCCGGAACCAGGCAAGGGCGTGTTGGTAGTTGGTGTCGACGAGGGTGCCGTCGACATCGAAGATCGCAGTGTCGGCCATAGGACTATTCATACCCTCATCAGAGGGGTTCTTCGTGCGGCCCGGTCTGCGGAATCCGGGGGACACCCGCCCGGTGTGCGATGTCAGAGGACGATCCGGGGGTCGTCGGAGATGTCGCCGATGTGGACGTGGGTGCGGACCTGTTCTGCGGCCGGGGCCAGCGCCCCGAGCAACTCGTGCAGGTGGACCACCGCGACGGAGTGGACTCGCCCGGCGAGCTCGAGCAGGGGCGCGCCGTAAGCGGCAATCAGCTGGATCGTCACGGACTCCAACTCCTCGCCCTTACCGGTCGTGCACGTGATCTGTTGGGCAGCCGCCTGGGGGACCGCATCGATGACCAGCCGTAACCGCGAGACGACGATGTCGGAGGCGATGAAGTAGTCGACGACATCGAGCCGCCCGCGGACCGGGGCGGAGGGCCGGAAAGCCGCCAGCGCACGGGCGATGACGGTGTCCTCGACCGCTTTCCACCCCGCGTCGGTGTGCTGTCGCAAGAGCATCGTGGCCTGCGCCAACCTGTCCCGGATCCCATGGGGAGGAGTCTTCGCCGAGCGATCGTTCTCGCCCGAGATGTTCGTGTCGCTCACCTCCATTCCTCCAAGGCCGTTGCGATCGTGGTCCGTGCCCGTTGCAACAAGCCTCTGACTGCTGGGGTGCTCACCCCGACGACCGTGGCGATCTCCGCATAGGAGAGGTGCTCGACCTCCCGCAGGATCCATGCGCTTCGCTGTCGTTCCGGGAGGGTCAGCAATGCCGCGTCCAACGCCGCCAGCAGGGCGGTGTCAATGGTGTCACGTTCTGGGTCGGCGTGCAGATCCCGTAATTCGTTGGCTGCGTCGTCGATGTCCACCATGGGCCGGGAGCCGGACTCCGGGAAGTGAGGTCGCCGCCGTTGGGAGATCTTCTGGGACTCGTGGCGCCCCAGGACGAGCAGCCAGGTTCGGAACGAGGCGTCCCCGCGAAAGCTGCCCAGGTTCTTCCATGCGGCGAGCATGGTGTCCTGGACGCAGTCCTGTGCGTCGGCGGTGTCACCCAGCAGGCGGAAGACGAAGCGGTAGAGGCCGGCACCGTGTCGGGTGACCAGCTGAGCGAATGCGGTCTTGTCACCGAGCCCGGCCTGACGGGCCAGCACGTCATCGGGAACCGTGGAGACACTGACGGCGCTGCCGTGCGGCGCGGGCTGCGCCCGATCGGGGGTGCGACCTCTGAAACCGACGGCAGTGGATCCGGTGTCCGGACTCACGCCACGACCTTCCTGGGAGAGCGGTACCCCGTGGATCGGAGCACCAGGGAAGTCGATCAGCAGCAGTAGCTGTCGGCAACTGGAGACGGTACTTGAGCGCTCACGGGAGCTGTGACACAGCTCACACCGGATACCGCGTGACGTTCCGCGGCCGGCGGGCTCTACCTCTTGTGCTGGCCTGGTCAGGGCCGTGAACCACGGGGCGGGCTCGAACGGCCGTGTGGCGTTCGGCGCTGACGGGCGGGCCGCAACGACGCCCGTTACGGTTCACGTGATTCGCCGTCAGGCGTATCCACAGCGGATCCACCCGATGTTTCCGTTCCAGTCGATGTTGAAGGAGTTCTCGTGAGCGAGCAGACCAAGGCCACCCCGAAGACGATTCCCGCCGCCGGTGCCTCGAGCCTGGCCACCAGCCGTGAGGGTGGCGCACTGGTCTCCAACCAGGGCACGACCTCCATCGCCGACACCGTGGTCTCGAAGATCGCCGGTATCGCCGCCAAGGACGTTTCCGGTGTCTACACCCTCGGTGGCGGTGCCTCCCGCGCGGTCGGCGCGCTGCGTGAGCGCATCCCCGGTGGGCGCGTCAACCACTCCCAGGGCGTGTCGGTCGAGGTCGGGGACACCCAGGCCGCTGTCGACATCGACCTCATCGCCGAGTACGGCGTCGCCATTGCCGACCTCGCCTCGGGCGTGCGTCGCAACGTCATCTCCTCCGTGGAGCGGATGACCGGCCTGCAGGTGACCGAGGTCAACATCTCCGTCGCCGACATCCACCTCCCCACCGATGACGCGGACGAGAACACCGACTCCGCGCCGCGCGTCCAGTGACCGATCCGACCTACGGCACGGGATCGACGGGTAACGGCTGGGCTCAGACCTCCCCCGCCGCCGCCCCCGAGCTGCGGTCGGTGGAAATCGTCGGTGCAACGCCGGTTCCGGTGGTGGAGACGGCCGACGAGGTCGCCGCGCTGGTTCTTGCCGTGCACGGCGTGGTGGAACTGCACGCGGGTCGTTTCGGCGAGGTCGCAACGTATCTACCCGGTCGCCGGGTGGTCGGAGTCAAGCTGGGGCAGGACCGGGTAGAGGTCCACGTCGTGCTGAGTTTCGACGCGCCGATCCGGTCGGTGGCCCAGGAGATCCACGCCGCTGTCGCAGCCGTGGTCACCGTGCCGGTACAGGTCTTCATCGAAGATCTCGCAGCGCCACACGCGGCCTGACTTCGCCTTCTCACCCGTCCTCCGCACGCGTACTCGCGGGTGATGACGGCCCACCCCAGTGGCCCGAAACCGGACCACACCCTTTCTTGGAGGAATTTCGTGTCTAGTTCGATCGTCGGGATCTTCGCCGGTCTACTCGTTTCCCTGATCGCCATCCTCGGTGGTTGGGACTGGTTCTTCCTCAGCCTGCTCTTCGCCGCCGTCGGGTACGTCGTCGGGGCGCACCTGGAAGGAAAGCTGGACCTGAGCGCTCTGGTGCCTGGTAGCAGTCGTGGCTGATTCCGGCACTGCCCAGGTCCTGCGCGGCGGGGCCGACGGTGGTTCGAGTGAGGGTGGACCGCGTGATGGGGTACCGGACGACGGGCGTCATCGGATGCCCCCGAGGAACCGTGGTGGAGCCAGCGCCGCGCGTGGTGCTCTCGACGGGGATTCCCACCTGACCTCCACCGAGATCAGCGAGATGGGTTCGCGAGGATCGCTCGACGTTCACGACAAGGCGGTCGGACGGATCGCCGAGGCGGCCACCCTGGAAGTTTCCGGGGTCGCGCCTGCGGACAGTACGACCAGCGCGCTGGGAAGCGTTCTGGGGCGGGCTTACCCCCGCGTCGATTGCCAGGTGGCCGGCCGACGGGTGCGCGCAGAGGTCGAGGTGGTGACGCATTGGCCGCAGTCGACCGCAAAGGTCGCTGCTGCGGTGCGCGACCACGTGGCTGAAAGGTTGCGAACGTTGGCCGACCTCGAGGTCGATGCCGTCGAGGTGCACGTCGTCAAGGTCATCCGGCCTGCTACCCGGGAGAGGATCCGAGTTCGATGAGCCAGGACACCTCCACCCGCCCCGCCCCCATGGGGGCCGCCTCTCAGAAGAGCGGCAGCGGTGCCATCGGCGTCGTGGGCCCCATCCTGTCGGTGTTGCTGTTGGCCTTGGGATTCGTGCTGTTGCGCGACGCCTTGGTGGCCGCAGGGGCGTTCGACGGCAAGCAATGGTTGCCGCAGTTCGTCTCGTCCCTGCGAGGAACCTCCGCCAAGTGGTGGTTGATCCCCGCGGGGATCGTCGTCGCGTTGATCGGGATCTGGCTACTCGTCACCTCGTTGCGGCCGCGTTCACGCAAAACCCTTGCGTTGACGTCGCAGACCGGGGTGTTCCTGCACACCCGTGACATCGCCCGCCTCGCCTCTGGTGCGGCTCGTGATCTCGACGGTGTGATGGATGCGTCGACGAAAGCGTCTCGACGCAAGGTCAACGTTACGGTGCACGCCCTCTCGACGTCCGACGTGACGCAGTCCGTCACGAGTGCCGTCACGGAACGCTTGTCGGCTTTGCAGTCCCCGCCGCGCGTCAGCGTGACGGTGCACACCCCCAGGGAGAACTGATGAGTCGCGCCGTTCTCGGACTCGACAGGTTCATGGCCTTCGTTGCCGGACTCGTCCTGATCGTCGTCGGCCTTGCCGCAGCGGCTTGGGGCGCCGGGTGGCTGGACAAGGTCTGGAGCAGCGCCCCCCAGACGCTGCAACTCAAGACCGCCTCGGATGCGTTCGCCGAGTCGTGGTGGCCGTGGGTCGCAGGAATCGGCGGTGGCGTCTTCATCCTGCTCGCGCTGTGGTGGTTGCTCTCGCACCTGCCCCGGCGAGGAGTGGGCCCGCTCACACTGCCCGGTTCCGGGAAATCCGGCCGTCTGACGGTGGATCCGTCCGGGACTGCGGCGATCGCTGCGGACGTCCTGGCGGAAACTCCTGGTGTTCGTTCCGCATCCAGCCGGGTTCTGCGTGATCGCGGTCAACTCGTGGTTGCCGTAAAGGCGACCATCGAACCCACCGCCGATCTCGCGTCCGTCGTCAGCGCGACCGACGAAGTCGCCGCAGACCTGCGCAAGGTCCTCGGTCGTGACGATGCCCGTGCTCGTTTCCAGTTGGGAGTCGCCCGTCACGGGCGCCAGCAGTCCCGCGTCAACTAACCTACCGACGCCTGCACAGCCCTTTCTCGCACCACGTCGGCAACCGCGCAAGCGGCCCGTGGTCACTACCTCAATCCCGCACAACTAGTATGACCTGGAGAACCATGACCATCGGTGGCATCATCACCGCGATCATCATCGGCGCAATCATCGGCGCTCTCGCCCGTCTCGTCCTGCCGGGCAAGCAGAACATCTCGATTCTGCTCACCATCGTTGTCGGCATCATCGCGGCCCTTATCGGCACCGTGATCGCGAGGGCCCTCGACGTTGCCGACACCCCGGGGATCGACTGGATCGAACTCATCCTCCAGGTCGCCGTCGCGGCGGTCGGCGTGAGCGTGGTCGGTGGAATCACCGGCCGCCGCCGCTGACCCTTTGCCGTATCCCCCCGTCGAAACCCTGGCGGGATCCATAGTTACCCTCCCGGTGGCGTTCACCCCGGGAACCTTCTCGAAAGGAAGCCATCATGGCCAGCTTCACCCCTGACACCCTCTTCAACGCCACGGTCAACGACAGCGACGGTGACAAGATCGGCAAGGTTGACGAGGTCTATCTCGACAACGCGACCGGTGAGCCCGAGTGGGTTTCCGTCAAGACCGGGCTGTTCGGCTCGAACGTCGCCCTGATCCCGCTGGCCCAGGCGAACATGTCCGGTGACACCGTGACGGTCCCCTTTGACAAGGCCAAGGTGAAGGACGCTCCTCACCACGACCCGGGCGCAGAGCTCAGCGAGAGCGACGAGGCCGACCTCTACCGTTACTACGGGGTCACCGACCCGTCGGCGACGAGCACGACGGCTGGCACCGTGGGCACGGGCAACTACTCGGGCGCCGACTACGACACCACCACCGCCACGAACGTGACCACGGGCCAGGCCAAGGGCCAGGACACGTCCGGCGCGAACACGGACAACGCCATGACCCGGTCCAAGGAAGAGCTTCGGGTGGGCACCGAGACCCGTGAGGCCGGCCGGGCGCGGCTGCGCAAGTACATCACCTCCGAGACCGTCACCCGCAGTGTCCCGGTGTCGCACGAAGAGGTCGTCCTGACCCGTGAGCCGATCACCGAGGCCAACCGTGGTGCGGCGCTCTCCGGCGCGGACCTGACCGAGGAAGAGCACGAGGTCGTCCTCACGGAAGAGCGTGCGGTCGCCGAGAAGGAGGTCGTGGCCGTCGAGCGCATTCAGCTCGGCACCAAGACCGTCACCGGTACCGAGACCGTTCAGGCCGAGCTGCGTGAAGAGCAGATCGAGCTGGACGCCGACGCCGGGGTCAAGACGAACAAGACCGATCGCGCCTGACGTTCATCCAGACCTACCGCTCGTCGACTCGACGAGCGGTAGGCCATCGTCATCCGGGTCGACCTCGAGGTCAGGAAGCATCATGGACATGAATCCCATCAGCGAAGGCGTTCCCACGGGGGACGCGTCACGAGCTGATCCTGGCGTCGAGGTCGTCCTGCACGCCGAGCAGCTGCGGGTGGCCCGTGAGCGCGTAGGTGTCGAGCGGGTCCGTTTCGCGAAGCGGATCGTGACCACCACGCGAACCATCGAGGTCCCGGTGCGCGTGGAGCAGCTCGTGGTCAGCCATGAGGCACTGACGGACGGCACGGTTTCCGGTTCGCCGGCGCACCTCGCGAACGACGTGGTGATCGTGTTGCACGAAGAGATCCCCGAGGTCACCCTGCGCGTGGTTCCCGTCGAGCGGGTGCTCGTCCAGGTGCGCAGCGTCGTGGGTGAACAGAGCATCACAGCGGATCTGCGTTCGGAGACAGCCGACCTCGAGGTCGACGAAGCAGACCGGAGCAAGTGACCGCCGTCCAGGTGGTCTCGACGATTGTGGAGAGGCATCACGATGCAGATTCCCAAGGATCAGATTCTTTCCCTGCTCAAGGGCCAGGGTGACGACGACAAGGCGCAGTCGGCGCAAGCCGAGTTGCCCGACACCGTGGACACCGACGAGCACGCAGGTCTGCTCTCGTCGCTGGGGATCAACCCCCTCGACTTGCTCTCCAAGCTCGGCGGCGGTGGCGGCGGCATCGCTGGTATCGCCGGCAAGCTAGGTCTCTGACCCGATCGGCCCAAGGGAGAACCTCGCCTGAAAGGCCGCGTCGCAACGAAACCCCGGACGACCTCTCGTCCGGGGTTTCGTGCGTTCGCGTTACCCGTGACGGCATATCCGATCTGGTGAGCCGTCCTCGTCTACGTGGTGGCGCAGATGGTCGGCGGGGTAATCGCCTGGTGGGCGACCTGGGCCGTCCACAGCGGGTCTGGTCACACCGCCGTGGGTTTCTCTCCACCGTCCCTGTCCGGGGTGTGTCGATGAGCCGGGCGTTCTTCGCCCAGGTCTGGTCACCGGGGGCACGGTCGACCCGGCCCGTGCGCT
>JBPBQU010000366.1:0-10491 GCA_050955085.1 Janthinobacterium lividum
AGGTGCCTCGACACCCGGCGGTGGTCTGCGGGTGGGGGTCGACCTGGGTACCGCGAGCTGTGTCCTCGTCGTCCTCGCCAGCTCCGGCACCATGCGGGACGTGCCGCTGTGGGTGGAGTCCACACCGACGGCAGCGGTGCGCGACGGCGTCGTCGTCGACTTCGCCGCTGCCGCCGACGCGGTGCGCCGGCTGCGTGCGCGGGCCGAGGAGGCGCTCGGCGTCGACCTCGGTGGGAGCGGTGTCCGCACTGCCACCGCCTATCCACCGTGCATCGACGTAGCCGACGCGCGCGCCTGCACCTTCGTCTGCGAGGCCGGTGGCTTCGTCGACGTCGTCCTGGTCGACGAGGTCAGCGCGGCGCAACAGCTGCTGGGCGTCGTCGACGGTGTCGTGGTCGACGTCGGCGGTGGCTCGACCGGCGTCGGTGTCTTCCGCGGCGGTGAGCTCGTCGCCCTCGACGACCGTGCCGGTGGGGGCCACCACCTCGACCTCGTGCTCGCCGGAGCGCTCGGCATCCCGTTGGAGCAGGCCGAAGAGCACAAACGGACCCACCCCGCCGACAGCCTCGGCATCCTCAAACCCGGGCTGCAGCGCATCGCAGAGTCGGTGCGGCGGTTGACGGTGGGCCACGAAGAGCTGCCGCTGCATCTGGCGGGAGGAGCGCTGATGATTCCCGGTGCCAGCGACGTGCTGGCCGCGTACTTGGAGAGGCCCACGGTGACCTACCCCCACGCCCTGCTCATCACCCCGCTCGGGATCGCGATGTCCGCATCGTGAGCGGCCCGACGCTGCGGACGTACGCGTTCGTCGACCGGATGCAACCCCAGTGCGCGGCGCACATCGCCGCCACGAGTCCCGGTGACGTGCCCCTGGCCGGGATGGCGGAGCTCTACATCGAGATGGCGCCCGGCAACGAGGTGTTCAAGGCGGCCGACATCGCCCTCAAGGCCGCGGGGGTGCGACCCGCCCTGCAGATCATCGAGCGCGAGTACGGTCTGCTGGAGTTCCACTCCGAGCAGCAGGCGGAGGTCCTAGCGTCCGGTCAGGCGATCCTCGACGAGTTGGGGATGACGGAGGGCGACCGCCTGAAGCCCGTCATCGCCTCGACGCAGTTCATCACCAACGTGCACCCCTACCAGGCGCAACTGATCAACAAATGGCGCAAGGGGAACTTGCTGCTGGCCGGTCAGAGCCTGTTCGTGCTGGAGGTGACGCCCGCCGCGTACGTGGCGGTGGCGGCCAACGAGGCGGAGAAGGCGGCGAACATCACCGTCATCGAGCTGCGCGCGGTGGGACGGTTCGGGCGCATGTTCCTCGCGGGCACCGAGAGCGAGGTGCAGTCCGCCCGGGACGCCGCGGTGGCCGCTCTGGAGAATATCCACGGGCAGGAGGGGAAGTCGTGAGGGTCTGGGGCGCCGGTGACGTCGACGAGGCCGCCGCTGCGGGTCGGCCCCTGCAGGTCTCTCCCGGTGACCTCGTGACACCCCTGGCGATGGAACGCGCCCGCGACCTGGAGGTGGAGGTACGCACCTCCACCGCCGCGCCCACCGCTGCCGTCTCACTGCCCGCGTCGCGCGGATCCACGGGCAGGGGATCCAGGGCCAGGGGTGCCACGGGCAGGAGCGCCACCGCAGGGATGACGGCGACGGGGGTCAACGTGACGCGGCCGCCCTCGGCGGCACTGCACCGGCGGGGTGCTCCGCTGCCGACGGGCGTCCGTGACCCCGTGCGGCGCGATCCCGCCGATCGAGCTCCCGATCCGTCTCGCAGCAATCCCGGGGGCAACGGCCACGGCATGATGCGACGCCGTCGCACCCGGAGTGGTCGCGTGGTGGTCGTGGGCGCCGGGCACGTAGGTGTCATCACCGCGCTACGCCTCGCCGACGCCGATGCGTTCGACGAGGTGGTGCTCGTCGACGTCGTCGAGGGGCTCGCCGCGGGCGTCGCTCTCGACCTCAGCCACAGCGCCGCGATCGGCGGCGGCCCCGAGGGCACGGGTTTCGCCACCCACGTGCGTGGTGCTACCAGCGTGGAGGAGGCCGGTCGCGCCGACTACGTGGTGGTCACCGCGGGTCGGGCCCGTCAACCGGGCATGTCCCGCAACGATCTCCTCGGGACGAACGCCGCCATAGTCGGCGACGTCGCCCGGCGCGTGGCGGGTTCTTCCCCCGATGCGGTGATCCTCATTGTCACCAACCCCCTCGACGAGATGACCTACCACGCCTGGCGTGCCTCGGGTTTCCCCGCACACCGCGTGATCGGCATGGCCGGTGTGCTCGACAGCGCCCGCTTCAGGTCGCTGGTGGCCGCGGAGTCGGGGTTGCCAGCGGGCACCACCGCCGCCGGCGTGGAGGCGCTGGCGCTGGGCAGTCACGGGGAGGAGATGGTGCTGCCGCTGTCGGTGGCCAGGGTGCGGGCTGGCGGGGGCAGTGGTTCTCCCGCCCCCGGCCGGCCCCTCGCGGACGCGGTCGCAGGCCAGCGGTTGGCCGCCGTCGTCGATCGCACCCGTGCCTCCGGGGCCGAGGTGGTGGCGTTGCTGCGCTCCGGCAGCGCCTACCTGACGCCGGGCACGTCGGCGGCTCGGATGGTGCTCGCGATGACGCATGGCAGCGACGAGGTGCTGCCCGCATCGGTTCTTCCCGAGGGTCACTACGGCATCGAGAACGTGTACGTCGGTCTCCCGGTGCGCCTCGGGCCGCAGGGAGTTCGCGAGGTGGTGGAGCTGCCACTGGCGCCCACCGAGCTGGCCGCACTGCGCGAGGCCGCAACGCGCATCCGGGAGCGTCTGGACGACTTCGAGCAGGTCACCGGGTCGACGACGGGTGCGAGGTCGGCGTGAGGGCCGTGGTCTATGCCGGACGTGGTGAGGTGCGTCTCGACGACGTGACGGAGCCGACGGTGCTCGAACCCACCGACGCTGTCGTCAGGCTCCGGCGCTCCGCGGTCTGCGGCACCGACCTCCACGTGCTCGCACACCCCGAGGGGCTGCACGAGGGCGATGTGCTCGGTCACGAGATGGCCGGGGAGGTGGTCGACGTCGGCGATGCGGTACGCGGTGTGCGCCCCGGTGACCTGGTGGCCGGTTCCGATTTCACCAGCTGTGGTGGTTGCTGGTGGTGCCGCCGAGGTGATCACTGGCACTGCCCGCAGCGGCGCTTCTTCGGCACCGGCACGACCTTCGGCCCGCGGCTGGCGGGCTGCCAGGCCGACCTGGTGCGGGTGCCCTTCGCGGACACCGCCCTGCGTGCGGTCCCGGAGAGCCTTTCCCTCGACGCCGCCGTCCTCCTCGGTGACACGGTGGCCACGGGGTACGCGGCGGTGCAACGCTCGGGTCTGCGACCGGGTGACACCCTTGCCGTGGTCGGCGGTGGTCCGGTGGGTCAGCTCACCGCGCTGGCGGCGCAGGCCTGCGGCGCGGGGGTCGTCGTGGTGGTGGAGCCTGTCGAGGCGCGTCGCGTGCTGGCCGTCTCCCTGGGTGCGCTGGCGCGTCCCCCGCAGACGGCGCGGGAGTTGCTCCTGGAGCTGACTGCGGGGCGCGGCTGCGACGTGGTGGTCGACGCCGTCGGTGGTCCGGTAGGACTCGACACCGCGTTCTCCCTGGTCAGGCCGCGTGGGGAGATCGTCTCGGTCGGCGTGCACCACGACGAGACCTGGTCGCTACCGGTGGCGCGGGCGTTTCGCGAGGAGGTGGGTCTGCGCTTCGCCATCGGCGACTTCGCCCGCGACGCCGACGCCCTCACCGCTCTCGTCGCGGCGGGCACCCTCGACCCGACACCCGTGGCCTCGACGTCCGTGCGGTTGGAAGATGCGCCGGAGGCCTACGCAGAGATGGCCGCACGACGTATCCTCAAGGCGGTTATCAAGCACTAGAGGCACCATTCGTGCCCGGAGGTCTTCGCAATGTTGCGGACTGTGCCATCCATGACGTCGGCTGCGCCCTCGACGGTGTCGACTGCGCCACCGGCGACGCCCGCCGGAAGATCGCCCGCTTCCTCGACCGGTCCGACAACGGGGACCGACGTGCTGTTGCAGGTCTCGGTGCTACGGGAGGTCGCCGAGCGGTTGCTCACCGTCCGAGACCTCGATCAGGTGTTGCTGACCATCTCCGACCGGACCCTGGAGCTGCTCGACGCCGATATCTGCGGGGTCATGCTCCGCGAGGGTGAGGAGGTGCGGATGCGTTGCTGTGTCGGGCATCGCGTGGTCGAGACCGGGCGGCTGCGAATGCGCGCCGGACAGGGTCTGGCGGGGCTGGTGCTGCGCCACGACGAACCAGCGCGGGTCGACAGCTACCTTGATGACCGCTCGATCAGCTCCGATTTCATGACGCTCGCTCAAGAGGAGCAGACCCGCAGCGCTCTCGCGGTCCCCCTCCGGCTCCAGGGGGTCCTCATCGGGGTGCTGGAGGTGTGGCGCCGCCGTCCGCAGCCCTTCACCGACGACGATGAGCAGCGCATGGTCGCTCTTGCGGCCTTCGCGACCATTGCCATCGACAACGCGCGGCTTCTGGACGCGCAGACCAGCGCGGTCGTCGAGTTGCAGGGCGCCCGCGATGCCCTGCAGGAGCAGGTGCAGCGGCTGGCGCGCGCCTCACGGCTCCAGCACCAGTTGCTGTCCGCGGTGGCTGCCGGTGGTGGACTCGACGCCATCGCCGGCGCCACCGTCGCCGAGCTGGCGGTGGCCGTGGGCATCTACGGGCCCGACGGGCAGTTGGTGGCGCACCACTCCGGACCGCTCGATCGCAGCGGTGGAGAGGTGCCTGGACGATTGCCGTCGGGGCGTCCGCACCCGCTCACCGACGGTGGTTCCGGTGCTGGCTCTCCTCTCGATGCCCGAAGCTCCGGTCGCTGGGTGGAGCGGGTGGTGGCCACGGGTGACGAGTTGGGGGCGGTGTGCCTGCTCACTGCCGTCGACGGCAGCGGTGAGCCGGCGGCGCTGATGGAGGTCGCGGTGAGCCAGGTCGCGATGGCCTGCTCCCTGACGCAGCTTCGGGAGCGCGCCTCCCATCTCGCCCGCGCCGAATCGTTGGACGAGCTGTTGTGGGATCTCGTGCAGGGGCCCCGCGAGCGTCGCGCTGCCGCGCGTACGCGGGCCCGGCAGCTGCATGTGGCGCTGCGGGCGCCGTTACGGGTGCTGCTGAGTCGGTTCGGACCCGTCGACGAGTCGACGGCAGTCGGGGTGGAGCGGTCGCCATGGGACGTCCAGCGCACGCTGCAGCAGGTCGGTGGACGTCGACTGCTGCTGTGCGGGGTGCGCGGCGACCTCGTCGTAGGGGTGGTGTCGCACCTGGATACGGATGCGGTGCGCGCACTGGTGAGTGACCTGTCAGCGGCGGTGCGCGAGCAGACGGGTCTGGAGTCGGGGTGGGGAGTCAGCCGCCCCCACGACGATTCCCTCGAACTGTGCTCTGCCCTCGGTGAGGCTCGAACCGCACTGGCCGCCGCGCAACGACTCGGCCGACCGGGCCCTCTCCTCTACGAGGAGCTCGGCATCGTGAGGTTGCTGCTGGGCTCCGACGATCCCGACCTGCAGGTGTTTATCGAGGACGTGGTGGGTCCATTATTGACGTACGACCGGGAGAACGACGGATCGCTGATCCGTACGTTGCGGGCCTACTTCGAGGCCGACTGCTCCCAGCGCGCCGCCGCCGAGCACCTCTTCGTGCACCACAAGACGTTGCGATACCGCCTGGAGCGCATCAAGGAGCTGACAGGGCTCGACCTGAGCCGCCACGAGGATCGGGTGCGTGCCGACGTGGCACTCCGACTGCTCCAGGTCGGTGGGGTCAGGACGACGGCGGGCGGATGATCGCTGCGTCGACGATGGACTCGGTGTCCGCGTGGGCCCTGGGGATCACGTGCACCGCCAACACGGTGCCGACGGCGCTCGCCGCGGCGGCCGCGGCCTGGGTGGCGGCCTGCACCGCGCCGACGTCGCCACGCACCAGGACGGTCACCTGGCCGTTGCCCAGGGTGCGATAGCCCTCGACGCTCACGTTGGCGGCCTTGACCATTGCATCCGCCGCCTCTAGGGCGCCGACCAGGCCGGTGGTCTCGACCATGCCCATGGCGCCTCCACGCGCCCCCTGCGCCCCTGAAACCATCGCCAAGCCACCTCCCAGCTGAGCCCGGCTGCTCGGGCACGGTCTGTCGTGCCGAGCCAGGCGGGACGTCGTCGTCGATCCCTACGTTAGGGACCCGCTGGCCCACCAGCACTGTCCGCGGCGGACACCGCGGGCGGTCGTGCCTTGTCCGCGAGGGCGTCGAGGGAGGCCATCGCCATCGCCTCCAGCAGATCGGCCATCTGCATCGTCGGCACGTGCGTGCTGTGCGGGGTGGAGTTGAGCATGCCGAAGACCGCCTGCACGGCTGAGCGGACCCGGCGCACCTCGAGGTCGCCACCGAGGGCGGCTCGGGTGGCCGACACCCACAGCTCCACGTAGCTGCGCTGTGCGCCGCGGACCCGGGCGCTGTCGACGGTGGCCAGGCTCGACAGCTCGCGGTTTTGGACCACGATGAGGTCGGGCCGGGCGAGGGCGAAATCGACGTGCCAGCGCACCAGCGAGCGCAACGCCTCCCGCGGGGTCCTCCCCGCGCCGCCGTTGTCGGCGCTGGCCCCGTCCGCAGTGGGTTCTATCGGCTCGGTGGGGTCGAGGCCCCCGCTCCGCGCCTGCGCTCCGGCCAACAGGGCGTCGCTGATGTCGGTGAGCATCTGACCCAGCAGTGCGTCCTTGCTGGGGAAGTGCCGGTACAGCGCGGGCCCGGAGGTGCCCATGGCGCGTCCGATGTCGTTGATTGAGACCGCGTGGAACCCGCGTTCGGCGAAGAGGCGTGCCGCGGTGGCTGCGATGGCCTCCCGCCGCGGGGTACTCGCCGTCACGGGTAGGACGGTCTCAGGCCGCGGCACTGCTTGTCCACGGGCCTTCTCTTGCCCGACACGTCCTGTCCGGGAAACCAGTGCCGCTCAGGAACGTCGGGTCGACGGCTCCGGTGCCGTCGAGGGGGGCAGCAGAGCGGACCCGAGGGCAGCGAACAGCTCGACGACGTCGGCGCGATCGAGGCGCAGTGTCGACACGCAGGTCGCGTCCTGCCACGTCGAGAGCACCACGCGGTCGACGTCGGGATGGGCGCTGACCCTGAGTGCCCGCCCGGGTCGGTCGGCGTCACGCACGACACCGGTCCGGAACCCGGCGGCGGCGGTGGAGGTCTCCATCGGTCGAGTCTGCGCCCGTGTCGCGGTTCTGACCACCCCCGTCGTCGACCCCTCAGACCAGCGAGGACGCCAGCCACTTCCGCGGGATCCCGAAACCCGAGACGAGGAGTTCGGCCCGCGGTGCCAACCGGCGACACAGGGCGTTGACCTCGTGGGTGATCGCCTTGGCGCGCACCGCCGTCATCCGCCGGTGCTCGAGATACCAGCCCTTCTCGGCCTCCAGCAACCCCAGGACGTGCAGGTCGCAGACGTCGGAGAGCAACCCCGCGAGCGCCGGGTCGGCGGTGCGGGCGATGGCTGCGGTGAACGCCTCCGCGATCACCCGGTCGACGTGCGCGCGTCCCGCCAGCAGCAGGTGGTCCTGCAGGTCGTCCACGGCCTGGAACGCCTCGTCGGCGGGCCGGGAACGCGCCTTGCGCATGCGCTTGGCCAGCGACTCGACGACGTGCTGCTCGCGTTCGGCGAGGGTGCGCAGCTGCCAGCTGCGCTGGTGCAGGTCGTCGGCTCTGCTGCGCTGGTCCACCACGTCGGCCACGAGCGTGCGGGCGGGGCTGCGACCGGCGAGGGTGCTGACGAAGTCGCGGGTCGCGAACCGGGCCATGCCCAGGGTGTCCAGGTCGGAGAACTGCTGCGCGTAGGAGGTCAACAGGCTTTTCGCGACCAGCTGCAGCAGGACGGTGTTGTCCCCCTCGAACGTGGTGAAGACGTCGGTGTCCGACTTCAGCTGCGGCAACCGGGACTCCGACAGGTAACCGTTGCCGCCGCACGCCTCCCGGCAGGTCTGGATCGTGCGGGTCGCGTGCCAGGTGGAGGCGACCTTCATCCCCGCCGCCTGCGCTTCGAACGCGCGTTGACGCACGGGGTCCGGATCCTCCCCGGCCAGCTGGACCTTCAGCAGTTCGTCCATCTCGCCCATGAGGTCGTCCTGCGCGAAGGTCAGGGCGTACGTCGTCGCCAGTGGGATGAGGAGTCGTCGCTGGTGGGCGAGGTAGTCCAGGAGGGTGACCTCACCGCAACTCCCGCCGGCGGCCGCGGGTCGGGTGAACTGCGTGCGCCCGGTGGCGTAGCGGACGGCGATCTCGAGTGCCACCTTGGTCTGGCTCAGTGCGCCGCCGGACACACTGACGCGACCCTTGACGAGCGCCCCGAGCATCGTGAAGAAGCGGGCGTTCTTGCTCGCGATCGGGCTGGTGTAACCGCCGTCCTCCGCGACCTGCGCGTAACGGTCCAGCAGTGCGGTGCGGGGGACGCGGACGTGGTCGAACGCGAGCCGCCCGTTGTCCAGGCCGTTCAACCCCGCCTTGCGGCCGTCGTCACCGCGCCACACTCCCGGTGCGGTCCGACCGTCGACGTGCAGGGGGACGACGAAGGCGTGCACCCCGCGCGACTCCCCACCCGTCATCAGTTGCGCGAACACCACCGCGACCTCGGCGTCCTCGGCGGCACCACCGATGTAGTCCTTGCGGCAGCTGGTGTCCGGGGTGTGCACCACGAACTCCTGCGTCTGCGGGTCGTAGGTCGCGGTGGTGCCGATCGAGGACACGTCGGAACCATGTCCGGTCTCGGTCATCGCGAAACAACCCACGAGTTCCAGCCGCAGCAACCGCGGCAACAGCTCCGCGTGGTGGGTCTCGGTTCCCAGTGCCTGCACGGCGCCGCCGAACAATCCCCACTGCACACCCGACTTGATCATCAACGACGCGTCCCCGAAACCCAGCATCTCGAACTGCGCTACCTGGCGCCCGGGGGAGTCGCCACCGCCGAAGCGGGAGGAGAACCCCATCTCGTGCCCGCCGATCGCGGCGATGCGACGCAACCGTTCCCTCGTCAGGTCACGGTGCTCACGCGAGCTCAGGTGGTCGGTGGGGCCGAAGAAGTCCGACGGGAAGTTCTTCCGCGCGTGCTCACGCACGTCCGCGAACCGGCCGTCGAGCATCGCGCGCAGGCTCTCGATGTCGATCGGCAGATCCACCGGCGCGGTGGACCCCGCTGAACCCGCCGGGACGTTCACCCCGGGGACGGTGGGGGTCTGCTCAGGTGTCACGGTCGTGGTCACGGGGGACCTCCTCAGGAATGGGCGGACGGCGGGTTTTCAGTGGACGGCGGGGTTTCACTGGACGGCGGGGTGTCAGAGGATGCGTCGAGGACGTCGTCGGTCGTGAGGACCGCGGACAACCCGCCCCAGGCGAGGCGGGTGAGGTCGGTGGCGATGACGTCGGCGGGCGCCCGCTCGGGGCTGGAGATCCAGCGGTCGGCGGCCGTACGGATCATGGCGATCAGCCCGTGGGCCAGCGGGTCCGCGGAGCGGTCGGAGGCACCGGCGGCGCGCAGTTGCGCGGTGAGGGTGCGCGCGGTCTCACCGGCGATCGCGCCCGAGAGACGTTGCACGGGGTCGGAGTCGGGATGAGCACCCGGTGGGCGTTCCAGGAACGGGTGGGAGACGACGAACCGGTAGACCTCGGGGTCGTGCTCCACCAGGTGCAGGTAGGTCGTGACGATGCCGCGGATGGCGTCGTGGGGACTGGTCGCACGCTCGACGGCGGCGCGGAGCTCACGCACGATCGTCCGGTTCACCCGGGCGGCGACCGCGAGGTACAGGTCCTCCTTGTCCGCGAAGTGCCGGTACAGCACCGTCTTGCTGGTGCCGGCTGCGGCGGCGAGGTCGTCCATCCCGATTCCCGCTCCCTGGACGGTGATGGCACGCAGGGCCGCGGACACGAGCTCCTCCCGGCGCCGGCGCCGGTGCTCGGCCCAACGGGTCCGACGCCCGTCCGGCTTGATGGCCGGACCGACGTCCTCCATGAGGTGCTCCACGTCCCGACGGTACCTCGCACCAGGAGTATCCGGTACCCGAAGTACCTGTTACGTTTCCCCGGTCGTTCACGCAACACCTGGAGGTCACGTGACCAGACGCGTCGCCGTCGTCGGCGGTAACCGCACCCCGTTCGCCCGGGCGGGCCGCCGCTACGCCCAGGTTTCCGCCCAGGACCTGCTGGTGGCGGCTCTCGACGGGCTTGTCGCCCGCTACGGCCTCGCGGGTCAGCGCCTCGACGAGGTCGTCGCCGGCGTGGTGCTCAAGCACAGCCGCGACCTCAACTTCACCCGCGAGGCCGTCCTGTCGACCGCTCTCGACCCCGCGACCCCCGCCTACGATGTCCACCAGGCCTGCGCCACCGGCCTGGAAGCCGCGGTCCTGCTCGCGAACAAGATCGCGCTGGGACAGGCCGACGTCGGCATCGCCGGTGGAGCCGACAGTGCCAGCGACGCCCCCATCGCAC
>JBPBQU010000367.1:0-10336 GCA_050955085.1 Janthinobacterium lividum
AAGGCCACCCCTGCGCCCGCAGCAACGGCCCGTGACACCGGGGCGGTACGAACCTGGGCCCGCGAGAACGGCCACAAGGTCTCCGACCGTGGCCGCATCTCGGCCGAGGTCATCCAGGCCTTCGACGACGCCCACTGAGGTCAGGCCGCCACCTGGTTTCGACCTCACCTGAGGTTTCGCCGCAGGCAGGGTCGGTGGCGCGGCTGGATGCCGGGGACCTTGGGCCGCGAGGGTGCGGTTCGTCGAGAAGGTGACCGGCCGCGCCCTCGGGAGGAGGGCAGGGTGGTCCCAAATGGCGGATGCCCGCGCTGTCACGCTGCAGCACTCTGGACGCGGACACCAGCGGCCGCCCCGGTCGCCCCGGGAACGCTCCACGCAGCGGCCCCGTCCCGTCCTGAGTGGAGGGGCAGCTCATGATCGAAGCGGTCGGCCTGCGCAAGGTCTACGGCAAGAAGGTCGCCGTCGATGACCTCAGTTTCACGGTGCGGCCCGGAATCGTCACCGGATTCCTCGGTCCGAACGGTTCCGGCAAGTCCACCACGATGCGGATGATCGTCGGCCTCGACCGACCCACGGCGGGTCGGGCACTCGTGGACGGTCGCCCCTTCTCCGCGCATCGTGCCCCGTTGTCCGCGGTCGGTGTGCTGCTGGACGCCAAGGCGGTGCACACCGGACGCTCCGCCGACAAACATCTGCGGGCCATGGCGGCCACCGCAGGAATCCCCCGGTCGCGGGTGAACGAGGTCGTCGACCTCGTGGGTCTGCGTGAGGTGGCCAGGAAGCGGGCCGGGGGGTTCTCCCTGGGCATGGGGCAGCGCCTCGGGATCGCGTCCGCGCTGCTCGGGGACCCGTCGACCGTCATGTTCGACGAACCCGTCAACGGCCTGGACCCGGACGGGATCCTGTGGATCCGCAACCTCATGAAGGAACTCGCGAGGCAGGGTCGAGCGGTGTTCGTCTCCTCCCACCTGATGAGTGAGATGGCGCTGACCGCGGATCACCTCGTGGTCATCGGCAAGGGGCGGCTCATCGCCGACGAGAGCGTCACGGCCTTCGTCGACCGCGTGCAACCACGCGGGGTTCTGGTGCGTTCCCCGCAGGTCGCGCAACTCCAGGAGGTCGTCCGCGTCGGCGGGGGGACCCTCACCGTGACGGACGACGGTGCCTTCGACGTCCGGGGCATGCCCGCCGCCGCCATCGGTGACGCGGCACGCGAGGGGGGCATCGCGCTGCACGAGCTCACGACAGTCAAGGCATCCCTCGAGGAGGCGTTCATGGAGCTCACCGCGGGCGCCGTCGAGTACCAGGCGCACAGTTCGATCGGTTCGGACGGGCCGCCGGAACCGGGGTCGTCACCACCAGGGCGAACACGCGAGGGGGTGGCGCGATGAGCGCGTCGACGGGTTACCAGTCCGGTTCCGAGGATGCCCAATCCCAGGCTTCGGGGTCCCAGGCTTCGGGGTCCCAGGCTCCGGGGTGGCAGGCCCCCGGGTTTCAGGCGGTGGAACACCGGGTGACCTTCGGGGGGCTGCTGAGGTCGGAGTGGATCAAGTTCTGGAGCGTCCGCTCGATCGCCGTGACGATGTTCGCCTCTTTCGCGGCGATCGTCATGTTCGGGGTGTTGTTGTCCTGGGCGACGGCGTCGTCCTTCAAGGACCCGGTCACGGCCGCGGAGATGACGGCCAGCGGTTTCGATGTCCTGGCCGCGAGCCTGCAGGGCGCCCAACTGGCCAGCCTGATCGTGGCGGCCGTGGGGGTCATCGTCATCGCCGGGGAGTACTTCACGGGGATGGTGCGCACGTCGTTCTCCATCGCACCGGGGCGGCTCGGGGTGTACGCGGCCAAGGCCGTCGTCCTGGGTGCCTCCGTCGCGGTCTTCATGGGGATCGGCGTCTTCATCGCGTTCTTCGCCGGGCAGGCCATCTTGAACACCCAGGACGTCGGAATGGCGATCGGTGATCCCGGTGTCCTGCGCGTGCTGCTCGGCAACGTCGTGATGCTCGTGGGTATCGCGCTCGCCGGACTCGCGGTCGGGGCCATCCTGCGCAATTCCGCGGCCGCCATCTGCACGGTCCTCGCAGCCATCTTCGTGCTGCCGCTGCTGCTCATGGCCGTCCCCGAGTCGTGGGGAGGTCAGACGATCCGGAAGTTCTGGTTCAGCAATACCCCTGAGGGCCTGGTCAGCCTGACCGGCAGATCGGACTACTTCGGACCGGCGACGGGTCTGGCGGCGTTCGCGGTCTGGATCATCGTCCTGCTGGGGTTCGGGGCCCTGGCGATCAAGAGGCGCGACGTCTAGTTCCATCGGACCGCTCAGGTGCGGGCACGTCGCCAGGGAGCCCACCACCGGCGCGATGAGGACGACTGAAGCAGACGTAGGCGATGCGCACCGATGGTGGTCACCAGGTGTTCGCGCTGCTCAGCGCTCAGGTGAAGGACGAGGGTGCCCTCATCGGAGAGGGAGGCGATCTCCGTGCCGTCCGCGTCACGGACCTCGGCGTCGTAGGCGTGCGGGGCCACGAGCACGAAGGCGTCCCACAGGTGCGGGTAGCGGCGGACGTCGGCGGCCGCGTAGCAGTAGCGGTCAGGACTGGCGTCCGGGTCGCTGTGCCGGCGCAGAAGTTCGGCTGCGGTCTCGACCTCCGGTGGCCAGGTCCCGGGCTCGTGCGTGGGCAGGTCGGTCTCGACCGTGGCGGCCCGGGGCGCCAGGTGGGCCAGGACCGCCCGGTCCAGTGCGTGGACGTCATGCTGCGGCAGGTCTGCATGCTCGACGGCGTAGGCGCCGGTGTCGCTCATCAGGTGATCGTCCCTGGTCCTCGAGATGAGCGTGAACTCAACCCGGCACTCGGATCCGGGGACACCTTCGAGCAATGCGGCCCGGCCCGGGTGTTCGACGGGTCACCGCCTGCGCGGCGGCGCCGTGGAATCGCGGACGACGAGGTCGGTGGCCAGTTCGATGTGGTGGGGATCGACCGTCTCCCCGTCGACGAGGCGCAACAGCATCTGCAACGCGTAGCGCCCCATGTCCTGCAGCGGGGTGTGAACCGTCGTCAGGGCGGGGGTGATCCACGGTGCCAGGTAGGTGTTGTCGAACCCCACGACGGAGAGGTCGCGCGGCACCTGCAGACCCCTGGCGTGGGCGGCCTGCATCACACCCAGGGCGCACATGTCGGTGACGGCGAAGATCGCGGTCGGCGGGTCCTCGGAATCCAGCAACCCGGTGGCCAGCTCGAGTCCGGCGTCGAACCCGAAACCCCCGTCGACCACCAGCAGCGGATCCACGGGCAACCCGGCGTTGGCCATCGCCGCACGGTAGCCGTGCAGGCGGGCCTGGCTGATCGCGGCGCCCGCCGGCCCGCCGAGGTGGGCGATGCGTCGATGTCCCAGCGAGATCAGGTACTCCGTGGCGCTGAGTCCACCGGTCCAGTTCGTGGCTCCCACGCTCGCCACGTCGGACTGGGGCGTGTGGACAGGGTCGATGACGACGAGGGGCAGCTGCACCTCGGAGAACCCCGCGATCTGCTGCGAGGTCAGGTCGGAGGTCACCACGAGGACACCGTCGCGACCGGCCTTGTGCAACCGCCGCGCCCACTCCGCACCCCCGTTGTACCCGGACGAGCCGTCGGAGAAGCGCCCGACGACGACGTCGGCGTCGGCAGCGGTGCCGGCGTCGGTGACCCCGCGGATGAGCTCCGTCGCGTAGGGGCTCATGAAATCATCGAAGACGAGGCCCAGGGTGCGATGCGCGACCGCGGACTGACGTTTCGGGGCGGGCGGGTACTCGTGCTCGACCAGGAGGCGCTGGATCAGAGCGCGCGTCTCGGCCCCGACGTCGTCGCGCCCGTTGAGCACCTTGGACACGGTCGCCGTGGACACCCCCGCCGCCGATGCGATGGCGGTGAGTGTGGGGCGCTTGCGCCGCTCCGCCGCTCCCGTCACGAGACCTCCTCCAGCTCCAGGAAGCCGGTGCCCCCGTCACCGGATCATCGCAGCCTCGTACGACCTGGACGTCCGCTACGGCCTCGGAGAGCCGTATTCTGCGGCGCACCGAACGGTCACTGCCCGCAATGTTGCGCAAACTGCCAGAAGCCCCCGGATGACCGAGCTCAGGGAGGTGGTGCAGGACGTTCGCCACGGGGCGCCTTGTCCGGTGGGGCCGTCAGGGCCTGCATCGTGAGGTCGGGTTTCGGTGCCGCAGCGTTCGCGGAGACGGTGTCGGTGTCGGTGGCCGGGCCTCCCTCACCGGTGAGGCGGGAGCGAACCGGCAGGTCGGCGCCGAGATGGCGCCGTTCCTCGGTCCACCCATTGTTGCGTTCTGCCAGGACGTCACCCACCGATAACTCGGGGGATCACGGCCGGGACGATCGCGACGACATCGATGTGGTGGTGAATGCCGGTGCAACCCTTCCCGCGGGTTGTTCTAACTGAATGGTCGCAGAGCCAATGTCTGGTGGGAGCCGTTGTACGGCAACGTCATCAGCTGAGGTCAGGACGTATCGGGTGTTACCGCCACCACGGTGGCGGTGTGGTGATCGCGCCGCCGCTGCCAGGAGGCACCGGGCAACGCCGGCAGGCCCGCCGCGATCTGGCCAGGCGTGGGTAGCAGCGGGGTCAGTCGCACTCCGCCGAATCCGCGGGGGGTGAGGTCGAGGCAGGAAGTCCGACCAATCGTCACCGTCCTCGCGAACCGTCAGCGCCACCACGGCGGCGGTGGTGAAGGTGTAGGGGTCTGCGTACCGGCTGCGCCCGGTAGGGGCCTGGTCGTAGACCGTTCTGGCGGATTCCCCCTCCCGTGGACCTCGGTGCGCGTCACGACGAGGAGCACTGGACATCGGGGTTGCGGGTTGTCCTTGACGAGTCCCGCAACCCGGGTCTAGCGTCACGTTCTGTCAGATCTGCGAAACATTGCGAAGACGCCGCAGCGATGACGGAGTACGGGGATGACGGGTGCTGGCCGGGCACCAGGTTGCGCCACCCCCGGTCCACCAGCGCCACCCCCGATCCACCAGTGCCATACCCGGTCCACCAGCACCACACCCGGCACGCCACCGGGTCCCGCCCGGCACGCTGACGTGCCCGGTACCTGCACCTTGACGGAGGACACCTGTGCACCAGACCTCTCCCCGCTCCTCGACCCGTCTCAGCCGCCGCGGCCTGCTGGCCCTGGGTGCCGTGGCCGGCGCTGTCCCGGCCCTGGCCGCCTGCGGGTCCGGTGACAGTGGTGACAGTGGCGGCGGGGACGGCACCACCGAGATCGGGTTGTGGACCTGGGCGTCGGAGTTCGAGGACGCCTTCGCGGCCGCGGCCGCCGAATACCACCAGCTCCACCCCGAGGTCACGGTGAAACCCCGTTACTGGAGTTTCGCGAACTACGCGCCCTCGTTGCAGGCGGCCCTCGCGGCGAAGGAGGAGGGCGACATCTTCATGCCCCTCGTCTCCACCCTCGCCCTCGCCCAGGCCGAGCGGACCATCGACCTGCGCGAGGCCCTGGGAGCGGACTTCCTCGACGGGTTCTTCCCCTCCACCAACGACGAGAACGTCTACCAGGACGGGCAGTACGCCGTCGGTTGGGCCGCGCAGACCTTCGGCCTGTTCTACAACACGACGATCATGTCCCAGCTGGGACTGATGCCGCCGGAGACCTGGGACGAGCTCGCGGCCATGGCCCCGCAGATCAACGCCGCCGGTCTGGTGCCCATGTCCGTGCAGGGCAACCCGTCGAACCAGCTCTCGGACTTCATGCTGCCGATCATCACGCAGATCACCGGTGACCCCCAGATCGTGCTCGACCTCGACACCCACGAGGCCACGGGCGTCTCCTGGGACAGCGACCCCGTCGTGCAGTCGCTGACCGTGGTGAAACAACTCACCGACGCCGGGGTCTTCTCCTCCGGGGTCCTGGCCACCGACAGCGACACCTCGAACAGCACGTTCACCAGCGGCAAGGCCGCGATGCTCTTCACCGGGTCGTTCTTCCCCCCGGCACTGCAGACCACCGCACCCCCGGAGTTCCTCACCCAGTACGGCATCGCCAAGACGCCGACGGTGAAACCGGGGGGCAAGCACTGGTGCGCGAACCAGGCGGGTTACACCTGGGCCGTCAGTTCCGGTTCGAAGAACCAGGACGCGGCGGTGGACTTCCTCAAGTACCTCTACGACCCCGCGCGCTACCTCAAGATGATGAACGACACCTTCTCGATGCCCAGCACGACGGCTGCGGCCGACGGCGTCACCACGCCGGACATCAAGACCATGACCTCGTGGTTGTTGGACGGTGAGGGCGCCCCACACATCATGTTCGGCAAGGGAACCCTGGATTCGGTCACCAACGGCGTGGTGTCGGTCATCAACGGCTCCGCCACGCCGGCCGAAGCGGCCAAGGCCATCGAGGCGGCCGTGGTCCAGGCCCGGAAGATCTGAGCCGACGCCACCCATGACGACCACCACTCCGGCGCGGACCGCGCCGTCCGCGAGAACTCGAAGGCGCCGTGAACGCCGCCTCACCGGGTGGTCAAACCCCACCGGGTTGTTGTTCATCACCCCCGCCGTGGTGGCCTTCGGAATCTTCGTCGCCTACCCGGTCCTGCGGACGTTCTGGCTGTCCCTGACCACCTCGGACGGTTTCGGCGGGGCGTCGTTCGGCGGTCTGCACAACTACGCGGTCATGGCCACCGACCCCATCTTCCGCAAGGCAGCGGTGGTCACCCTCGTCTACACCGTCGTGACCACGGCGCTGCAGACCGCTCTCTCCCTACTTCTCGCTCTCATCGTCCACGCGGGCCCACGCCGCAGCGCCGTGGTCTACCGCACGCTCATGTTCCTGCCCGCGGCGGTCTCCCTCACGGTCACCGGTCTGCTGTGGCGGATCGGGCTGACCCCCGTCTTCGGGGTCTTCAACCGAGCCCTCGATGCGGTCGGCCTCGGCTCCCTGCAGCACGCGTGGCTGGGGGACACCGCCACCGTCCTGCCCACGATCATCGTCGTCTCGCTGTGGCAGTCCACCGGGCTGTTCATGCTGATCTTCTACGCCGCACTGGGAAACATCGACCCGGCAATCTCCGAAAGCGCCCGGGTCGACGGTGCAGGGCCCTTCCGCGAGGCGTGGAGCATCACCGTGCCCATGCTGCGCCCGGTCGTCGAGGTCGTCGTCATGCTCAACGTCCTCAGCGGGTTGAAGGTTTTCGACCTCAACTTCGTCATGTCCAACGGTGGTCCGCTGCACGCCTCGGAGTCCCTCAGCAGCTACACCTACCTGCTGACCTTCGGATCCTCCACCGGTGGGGTCCCCTCCTTCTCCTACGGCTCCGCCATCAGCGTCGTCGTCTTCCTCGTCGCCGGTCTCGCGACGGTGCTGCTCTACCGCTTCCGGAAGGGAGAACAGTGAGCACCACGACCCTGCACCGCCCCAAACCCCGGTCGCTGACCACCCGGCCGTCTCGCAGTGCCGGTGCGGTGGGACGCGGTGTCCTGTGGCACGTCGTCATGATCGTGGTCGCGGCAGCCGCCGTGGCCCCGCTGGTCTACATGGTCCTGACCTCGCTCCGGCCGCAGGCGACCGCGTTCTCCGGTCCGATCGTTCCCGACCAGTTCTCCGGGTCCGGTTACGACTTCGCGTGGAACGATCTGCAGATCTGGCGCAACTTCTTCAACAGCGTCCTCATCACCGGGGTGACACTGGCGCTGACCATCGCCGCCGCGACCCTGGCCGGTTATGCGTTCTCCCGCATCGGTTTCGTCGCTCGCAACCTGTTGTTCTTCGTCGTGACGAGCGCCCTGTTCCTGCCCGGGGTCGCGACCCTCATCCCGGTTTATCTTGAGCTGCAGGCCTTCGGGCTGCTGGGCAGCCGGCTCGGGTTGATCCTCGTCTACACCGCTGGTGGGGTGTCCTTCTCACTTTTCCTCATGCGCACGTTCTTCGACGCCCTGCCCAACGAGCTGAGCGAGGCCGCCCGCCTCGACGGCGCCACGGAGCTCCAGATCTTCTGGCGGGTCATGCTCCCGCTGTCCGCCCCGGGCATCGCCACCGTCGCCATCTTCCAGATGATCAGCGTCTGGAACGAACTCCTGTTCGCCAGCGCGCTGATCTCCGACCCCGCGTCCCGCCCGATCCAGCCGGTCGCGAACTCCCTCATCGGCCAGTACGGCACGAACTGGCCGGCGTTGACGGCCACCATGACGCTGACCGCACTGCCGATGGTCATCGCCTACGTCGTCTTCCAGCGCTGGTTCGTGGCCGGTCTCACGGCTGGGGCGGTGAAGGCGTGAGCGGGGTGGACGTCCTGACCCCGCGACCGCTCGGGCGCACCGGTCTGCAGGTCAGCGCGCTCTGCGTGGGCACCGCGGAGCTGGGCGACATGACGAACGTCTACTCCGCCGTCCCGCCGGAACAGGCCCTGGCCACGGCCCGTCGGGCGTTTGCCGGTCCGCTGACCTTCGTCGACACCTCCAACGGCTACGGCTCCTCCGAACGCCGGTTGGGCAGCGTCCTGCGTGAACTCGGGGGGGTCCCCGAGGGCATCCTGCTGGCCACCAAGGTGGACCCGCTGGACGGCGGCCCGTTCGATGGTCCCCGGGTACGCGCCTCGGTCGCGGAGAGCATGGAACGCCTCGGGTTGGAGCACCTGCCGTTGCTGCACCTGCACGATCCCGAACGCATCGGGTTCGAGGCCGCCATGGCCCCCGGAGGCCCGGTGGCGGTCATGCGGGAACTCGTCGCGGACGGTCTGGTCGGCCACCTCGGGGTCGCCGGGGGGACGGTGGACCTGCTCCGCCGCTTCGTCGCCACCGGGTTCTTCGACGTCGTCCTGAACCACAACCGCTGGACGCTGCTGGACCGTTCCGCGCAACCCCTGCTGGCCGACTGCGAGGCCTCCGGGACCGCCTTCCTCAACGGCGCGCCCTTCGGCGGCGGGATCCTCGCCAAGGGGCCCGCCGCGGTCCCGAGGTACTGCTACGCCCCGGCCTCCCCGGAAATCCTGCGGGCGGCCGAAGCCATCGAAGCCGCGTGCGCCCGCCACGGCGTGCCGCTCGCCGCCGCCGCGCTGCAGGACTCGCTGCGCGAGAACCGGATCACCTCCACCGTCGTGGGGTCCTCGCGCCCGGAGCGGTTGGACCAGACCCTGGCCCTGGCCGCCCACCCCGTCCCCGACGAGCTCTTCGCGGAGCTCCTCGACCTCGTCCCGCAGAAGGAGCACTGGCTCTCGTGACCACCACCACCCCCACGACGTTCGCCGTCATCGGCAGCGGCTGGCGCTCGGAGTTCTTCCTCCGCCTCGCCGCGGCCGCCCCCGACCGGCTGCGCGCCGTCGGCGTCGTCACCCGCAGCGCCGAGAGCGGGCAGCGGATCACCGAGCGCTGGTCGGTCCCCACCGTCCGCACGGTCGACGATCTCGTGCGCAGCGACCGTCCCGACTTCGTCATCGCCTCCGTGCCGTGGGCGCAGATGCCGATCACGGTGCGCGAGCTCGAGGCGGCGGGCATCGCGACGCTCGCCGAGACCCCGCCGGCCCCGGACCTCGACGGCCTGCGCTCGCTGTGGAACGACGTCGGCGCCGGTGGCCGAGTCCAGGTCGCCGAGCAGTACCTGCTCATGCCCGGGCACGCGGCCCGCCTCGCCCTCGTGCGGGCCGGGGTCATCGGCGAACCCACGTCGGTGCAGCTGTCCTCGACGCACATGTACCACGCGGTCTCCCTCATCCGCGGTCTGCTCGGCGTGGACATGGAGGAGGTCGTCGTCAACGCCCGCAGCTTCAGCGCCCCGCTCGTGGACCCGCTGAGCTTCGACGGCTGGGACACCACCGCGACCCCGCAGCCACGCTCCACCGTCCTGGCCACCCTGGACTTCGGCGGCAGGTCGGCGCTCTACGACTTCAGCGACAACCAGTGGTGGAACCCGCTGCGGGCGCGGCGCATCGTGGTCCGCGGTGCGATCGGGGAGATCGTCGACGACGCCGTGACCCGGATGGTCGACCCGAGAAGCCCGGTCACCTCGCCGCTGTCCTACCGGCGGCGCGGCGTCGACATGAACCTCGAGGGCGTCGACCTGGACACCGTGAGCTTCGACGGGCGGGTCGTCTACCGCAACGCCTGGGCGGGCACCCGGATGTCCGAGGACGACATCGCGGTCGCGCAGATCCTCGCCGACACCGGAGCCTGGGCGCGGGGTGAGGGCCCCGAGCCGTACCCACTGGCGCAGGCCTGCCAGGACCACGCCATCGCGCTGGCCATGGGCACCTCGGCCACCACCGGCACCGACGTGCGCGTCGCGAAGGAGGTGTGGGCCTGATGCCTCTCGTCCGTATCGACCTCCCCGACTCCACCCCGCCCGAGCAGCGCC
>JBPBQU010000368.1:0-10050 GCA_050955085.1 Janthinobacterium lividum
CTGCAGAAGGGGGACGCCGAAGCCGAGCGTCTTACCCGTGCCCGTCTTGGCCTGACCGATGATGTCGTGTCCCCGCAGAGCCACCGGCAGCGTCATGGCCTGGATGGGAAAGGGGCTGGTGATGCCGGCGCCGGACAGCGCCTCCACAATCCGGGGGTCGACGCCGAAGTCGGCGAACGACTGGACCGGTGGTTCCGAGGCGGGTGGTTCCGGCGTGGGGGGTCGCGAGATCGCGGTGTCCGAGGTCACGACGTCGAGGTCGTCCTCGCTGGTGATGCTGGATGCGTCGGTCATGCGTCTCCCGTACAGGGGGCGACGGCTTCGCAGACACCGGCGCGCCCTGTCCGGGCGAGGATCCGAGGTCTGGTCGGCGCCCTGATTCGGGTTCGTCATGCGGTGCGTGAAACGCGCGTCGCGTCAGTCGGCAGCCGATCGTGACTGGCGACCGGGCAACCATGAACGTGCTCATGATAACCGTCGGACGTGAGCTGCGCCCGCGTGGACGGTGACCGGACGCCCGGAGGTGGACACCCCCACCGCTGCGGAGGTGTCCACCTGGTCCTCAGGAGAGGCCGAAACCGACCTTGCGGCTCTCCTGCGCGCCGATGTCGACGTAACCCAGCGATGCGGCCGGGACCACGAGGAGCCGGCCCTTCTCGTCCTTCAGTTCCAGCGTCGCGCCGCTCGTGAGCGCCGCGGAGACCGCCGCGGAGACTTCCTCGTTGGTCTGAGCCGACTCGAACACCAGCTCGCGTGCGACGTTCTGCACGCCGATCCGAACCTCCACTGCTGTTCCTCCCGGGTCCTCGAGCGTTCCGACACCTCCGGGGTCCGGAGGCGCGGTCTCCCGCGAGGCTAGTCGGGGTGCGGGCTCCGGGGCGCCCGGTGGTGCTGCGGTTTCGCCGCCAGCGGACGCCGGTGTGCCGATGGCATGCTCGGGCCCGTGCACCTCCCTGACCTTCCACCGCACCCCGCCCGACCGTCGCGCCGGTTGCTGCTGCTCTCCGGGATGGGCGCGATGGCAGTCGTCGCCGGGTGCACCGAGCAGGGCGAGTCCCGATCGGAGACCACGTCGAGCGCGACGGTGACCCCGCCCGCCTCCGCCTCACCGATGGCGCCACCGGCTTCCTCACCTGCAGACCCCTCACCTGCAGGCCCCTCACCTGCAGACTCGGCGACGCCACCACCCGACCTCACCGCCAACGACCTCACCGCCGGTGTCCTGCAGCACCGGGTCCCGCAGTCCGGCGGCGGGAGATTCGTGGTCGTCCCCGGCGCCGCCCCTGCACCCGCGTCCGCCCGGGTACGCACCATCCGGGTCGAGGTGGAGAGCGATCTGCTCGAGGGCGGACTCATCGCTGCGGTCCCGTTCGCAGACTTCGCCCTCGGCGTCCTCAATGACCCCCGTGGCTGGGGGGCGGGTGGGGTGATGAGTTTCGCGCGGACCGACGGTGACGCGGAGTTCCGCCTCGTCATCGCGACCCCGGACACCTCCGCCTCGTTGTGCGCGCCCCTGCGGACGCTCGGCACGCTGTCCTGTCGCACCGGGAGGTCCGCGGTGCTCACGTGGTACCGCTGGGTCGAGGCGATCCCGGACTACGGTGTCGACCGCTCGGACTACCGGCGATACGTCGTGAACCACGAAGTGGGCCACCTGCTCGGACACGGGCACGCTGCGAACCCGGGGGTGGGGAAGGTCGCGCCGGTGATGATGCAGCAGACCAAGGGGCTGAACGGCGCGCTGCCCAACCCCTGGCCGAATCCCTGAGGGTTCGCCCGGCAAGGGCCCCCGGAGCGGCCGAACCGTGGCGATCATGTCCGGCATACGACATCGACCCCCCGCCCCGGGTGCAGCGTCATGATCCGCAGGTGACCACCGTTCACGTCGTCGTGCAGATCGGTGAGGACGACGGTCGTCAACAGCAGTCGGAACAGCTCCAACGGTTCGGGTGGGTGTCGCTGCGCGATGTAGCGCGCGAGCGCGGCGGGCTCGAGGATCTCCTCGGCGAGCCCGACCACCTTGGCGTCACCGCCCGCCATCGAACCGTCGCCCGGATGCGCGTGCAACGCGAACCGCGGGTCATGACGTAGATCGAGGACTTTGCGTGCGTCGCTGGCGGAGCCGAGCACCAGGTCGCCGTCCCACACCTCGACCTCGGTGCCCGACACGCGTGGCGAACCGTCGCGGCGCAGCGTCGCCAGCACGTGGTGCCTGGCGGAGGTGAAGCGGGCGAGCACCATGGTGGCCAGGTCTGGTTCCTCGGACTCGACCTGGTGCCAGTGCAGCGCAGACGACGGTTGGGCGGATGTCGGTGCGGACATGGGCGAAGCCTCCCGGAAACCTCCGACATCGGCATTGACTCCCACATCGAGGTTGACTCCCACATCGAGGTTGACCCCGACATCGACGTTGACCCGACATCGATCCCGAGCCTGCAGGGGGTCCGGGAGGGGTGGCGTGCACACTGCCGGGGTGGCCCAGCGAGACGACCGGGGCGAGCTCTCCCCTCTGCCCGCCCGCGCCGAGGAGGTTCTCGAGGTCGTGGAGGCGATTCCGCGCGGGCACGTGCTGACCTACGGCGACGTCGGCGAACTCGTCGGGGACCGGGGTCCGCGTTTCGTCGGGAACGTGCTGCGCCGTTTCGGCTCCGATATCGCGTGGTGGCGGGTTCTGCGTGCCGACGGCAGCGCCGCGCAGCCATTGGCCGCGCGGGCGGTCGAGCAGTGGCGGCGCGAACGGGTCCCGCTGCGCCGCGACGACCAGGACCCGGTACAGGTGCGCGTCGACCTCACCGCAGCACGGTGGGACGCCTCCACGTGGGTCGCGCCATGGGAACGCGCCTGACCCGCAGTGCGGACCGTGCACCTCGATGACATCTGCAACCGCTTCGTCGGTTCCCACCGTCGGCGCACGCCTTCGGGCAGGACGCCGCAGCCGTACCCGACGTCCTGGAGGTCACCCGGTGACGGCCGACGACACGCGACCGTGCGGGCCCCGGGTCAGGGCCGCGGGGAATTCGGGCGAGGGGCGTCGGGCGTGGTCTGCGGGGTCGTGTCCGAGTCGTGTGGTGCCATGTCGGCGTGCTGCAAGAGAACGTCGACGACCACAACGGTGCGGACGCGCACGGGGGGTCGGGTGGACCGGGCCGTCGCGGCGTGCCCACACCGCGGCTGCAGCGTGCGCCCCGCCGGACACCGCCGCCCGCGCACCCGGACGCGACCCAGCGCCGGGTGACTGAGACTCGCCCGGGCAGTGGACCGCTCGTCCTCCTGGGTGCACCCGGCACAGGTCGGACGAGCACGCTGCGCGACCTGGTCAGCGCCCGGGTCGAGCGCGACGGCATCGCACCCGACCGTGTCCTGGTCCTCGCCCCCACCCGACGAGCCGCGGACGCGCTGCGCGATGAGTTGTCGGAGACGTTGCGGCGCACCGTGGGTCAACCCGCCGCCCGCACCCCGCAGTCCTACGCGTTCGGGCTCCTGCGCCTCGTGCACGCCCGCGCCGCGGTCCCGCCACCACGGTTGATCTCGGGCGCGGAGCAGGATTCGATCCTCGCCGACCTGCTGCGGGGTCATCTCGAGGTCACCTCGCCGGACGGGGCGGGGCCGGACGAGCTCTTCGATCTCGGCCCCACCGGGGTCTGGCGCCCGACCGGTGCGCTGCAGGCCCCGCGCTGGCCCGATGGCGTCCCGCGTGCGTCGTGGGGTCTGCGCAGCTTCCGCAACGAGCTGCGCGACCTGCTGATGCGCGCCGTCGAACGGGGTCTGCAACCGGCACAACTAGTCGAGCTGGGGCACCGGCACGAGCGCCCGGAGTGGGTGGCCGCGGCGAGCCTGCTCGAGGAGTACCTCGACGTCAACGCTCTCGGTCGTGCCGAGGCGTACGACCCCGCGAGCGTCGTCGACGAAGCCGTGGCCCAGCTGCGGGCGGACCCGGGCCTGCTCGCCACCGAACGCGATCGCTGGCAGCTCGTCGCGGTGGATGACGCGCACGAGATCTCCGAGGCCAGCCTGCGGTTGCTCGAGGCCGTGGCCGGCGGGGGTCGCGACCTGCTGCTCGTCACCGACCCGGACAGCGTCACGCAGGGTTTCCGGGGGGCCGACGCCCGGGTGGCGGCCGGGCTGCCCGACCGCTTCCGTGCGGGGGATGGTGGGCCTGCGCCCACGGTCGTGCTCGGCACGCAGTGGCGCCAGGTGCCGGCGCTCCGTGCGGTCACGGGCGCGGTCGCCGCCCGGATCGGGGCACTGGCGGGAGCTGCTCAACGTGGCGCCCGACCGGGCCGTCCCGCCCGCGGGGACGCTTCGGCTCTGGAGGTGGCCGTCCTCGGGTCGGCGACCCAGGAGGCGGCGTGGATCGCCCAGCGGTTACGGCGCCGCCACCTGTTGGACGGTCTCGGCTGGGACCGGATGGCCGTCATCGTGCGGTCCTCGGGGCACACCGCCGCGCTGCGGCGTGGCCTGGCGGGGGCGGGTGTGCCGCTGGCCGTCCCGCTCGCCGAGGTGCCGGTGCGCGACGAACCCTCTGTCGCCCCGCTGCTCACGGCGCTGGGGGTCGTGCTGCGCCCGGAGGCTCTCGATCCCGACGTCGCCCGCGACCTCGTCACCTCCCCCTTGGGCGGTGCCGACGTCGTCACCCTCAGGAGGTTGCGGCAGTCCTTGCGGCGCAGCGAGTTGGCCGCGGGAGGTGGGCGGGGCAGCGACGTCGTCCTGGCTGCCGCCCTGGGTGCTGTGCTCGCCGGGGATCCTCCCGGTGACGTGGAGGTCCTGGACCCCGACGACCTCACACTGCGCCCGGCCGTTCGGGTCGCCCGGGTGCTGGCCGCGGGCCGCAGCGCAGCCCTCGCCGACGACGCGAATGCGGAGACTGTGCTGTGGGCGTTGTGGGACGCGAGCGGGTTGGCGCCACGGTGGCAACGCTTCGCCCTCACCGCCGCGGCCGAGGGGCAGGGTGATGCAGGTCGGGCCGATCGTGACCTCGACGCCGTGCTCGCGCTCTTCGAGGCCGCGGGACGTTTCGTCGACCGCTTCCCCGGAGCGGGCAGCGCGCACCGCTTCCTCGACGAGCTGCTCAGCGCGCAGGTCCCCTCCGACACCCTTGCCGACAAAGCGCCCGGGACCGGAGCCGTCACGATCACCACACCGCAGGGCGCGGTCGGGCGCGAGTGGGACCTCGTCATCGTGGCGGGGGTCCAGGAGGGGGTGTGGCCTGACCTGCGTCTGCGCGGTTCGGTGCTCGGGGCGCAGGCGCTGGTGGACACCCTCGAAGGGCGGGACGCGGACGGGCCCGGTGCGCGCCGTGCCATTCTCGAGGACGAGTTGCGCCTCTTCCACGTCGCCGTCTCGCGTGCCCGCGACGAGCTCGTCGTGACGGCCGTGCGTGGCGAGGACGAGCGGCCCTCGGCCTTCGTCGACCTGGTCGACCCCCCCGGCCCCGGTTCGGGCGTGACCGAGCGACCGGCGACCGCTTCGAGCGTGCTGGGCGGTGATGACGGTGAGCGCGAGCTCGCCGAGCTCCCGCGCGCGGTGTCGCTGCCTGCGCTGGTCGCCCGGTTGCGACAGGTCGTCTGCGCGCCCGCACCTCTGGAGACCCCGCAGCGTCGCGCGGCCGCCGCGGCCCGCCTCGCCGACCTTGCCGCGGCGGGGGTGGCGGGAGCGGACCCGGGTGACTGGTACGGCGTGGACGCTCTGAGTGACGAAGGACCCTTGCGGGCCGAGGACGAGCCCGTCCCCGTCTCGCCGTCCCGGGTGGAGTCGTTCGAACGTTGCGCCCTGCGCTGGCTGCTCGACTCCTCGGGTGCGAGGCCGGGTGACTCCACCGGGCAGTCCATCGGCAACCTCGTGCACCGCATCGCCTCCGAGGCCCCCGACGCGGACGCCTTCGACCTGCGTCGTCGCCTCGACCAGCTCTGGCCCACCCTCGGTCTGCCCGACGGCTGGGTGGCGGCGACGGCCCGGGCGCGCGCCGAAGGCATGGTCGACAAACTCGCGGCGTATTACCGCAGCGCCCGCGCGGACGGTCGAACGCTCGTCGCGGTCGAGACCGATGTCGACGTCCGCATCGGCCGGGCACTGCTGCGGGGACGGGTCGACCGCCTGGAACGCGATGCACAGGGCCGCCCGGTCGTGATCGACCTGAAGACGGGGAAGTCGCAGCCCTCGAAGGCGGAGCTCGCACGCCATCCGCAGCTCGGGGTCTACCAGCTCGCGGCGGACGAAGGCGCGTTCGGACCGCAGCTGGCGGTCAGCGGGGGTGCCGTCCTCGTCCAGCTGGGGGGTTCGCAGAAGGAGGCGCCGGTGCAGCGGCAACCGCCGCTGGCGCAGGACGCGGATCCGGACTGGGCGGCCGACCTCGTCGCGCACGCCGCGGCCGGGATGGCCGGTTCGAGTTTCGAGGCCGTGGTGGGACCGCACTGCGGCTACTGCCCGGTCGTGAGCAGCTGCCCGGCCCAGGATCCCGGTCGTAGCGTGTGCGAGGAGGACGGCCGATGAGCGCCGAGGTGGGGGGAGTCGGCGGGTGGTTGGGTGCCGAGGAGATCGCTGAGCGCCTCGGTCGTCCTCGACCGACCCCCGAGCAGGTCGCGGTCATCGAGGCTCCGGTGGAACCCCTGCTCGTCGTCGCGGGCGCGGGGTCGGGCAAGACGGAGACGATGTCCTCGCGCGTGGTGTGGCTGGTCGCGAACGGCCTGGCGGCACCCGAGGACGTCCTCGGGCTGACGTTCACCCGCAAGGCGGCCGGGGAGCTCGCGGAACGCGTCCGCCGCCGGTTGCGGGCCCTGCGCTCGCGTGGGATCGGCGTCGTGGCGAGCTCGGATGACGTGCTGGGTGCGGGAGAACCCGTCGTCTCGACCTACCACGCCTACGCGGCTTCCCTGGTGAGCGACCACGGGCTGCGCCTGGGGGTGGAGCCGCAGTCCAGTGTCCTCTCCGACGCCGGGGCGTGGCAGCTCGCCTCGGACGTCGTCGAGTCCTGGCGGGGTGACCTCCCGGGTGTCGAGGCCGCACCTTCCACGCTGGCGGGCGCCCTGCTGCAGCTCGCGGGGGAGTGCGCCGAGCACCTCGTCGACCCGGGTGACCTCGAGCGCTTCGCCCTCGAGACCGACGCCCGGGTGCGCGCGCTGCCCAAGGACGACGCGTCGATCGTGAAGTTCGGTGCACACGTCCCCGGGGAGCCCTACGCCGAGATCAGAAAGGTTCTGGCGGCCGGTTCTGCCCGGCGCTCGCTCGTCCCCCTGCTGGCCGAGTACGTGCGCCGCAAGCAGGACGCCGAGCAGCTCGACTTCGGCGACCAGGTGCTCGTCGCTGCTCGCCTTGCCCGGGAGGTACCCGCCGTCGCGGCCGCGGAACGCGCCCGGCACCGGGTCGTGCTCCTCGACGAGTACCAGGACACGAGCTTCGCCCAGCTCGCCCTGCTGCGTTCGCTCTTCGGTGACGCTCATCCTGTGACGGCCGTGGGCGACCCGCACCAGTCGATCTACGGTTGGCGCGGTGCGAGTGCCGGCAATCTCGTGAGCTTTCCCGCGCAGTTCCGCCGCCACGACGGCACTCCCGCCCGGCGGTTGCCGCTCGCGACGAGTTGGCGCAACGACGCCGGGGTGCTGGCCACGGCGAATGTCGTCGCCGAACCGCTCACCGGGATCGGGAACAGGGCTGGGATGGGGAGCAGCGCCGGGATCGGGGCCGGGATCGTGGAACGGTTGCGGCCCCGACCCGGGGCGGACACCGGCCGGGTCCGGACGGCGTTCGCGAGCACGGTCGAGGAGGAGGCCGCCGAGGTGGCCGCCCGCCTGGCCGAGGTGTGGCGGGCCGACTCCGAGCGACTCGCGGTGCAGCGGCGGGTTCCCGGCGCCGATCCGCGCCCGCGGAGAACGGCCGCCGTCCTGTGCCGCAAACGATCGCAGTTCGTCGTGCTGCAGCGTGCCCTGCGCGAGGCGGGACTGCCCGTGGAGGTCGTGGGGTTGGGCGGGTTGCTCTCCACCCCGGAGGTCGTCGACGTGGTCGCGACCCTGCACGTCCTGCACGACCCGGGACGCGGTGACCAGCTGGCACGCCTGCTCACGGGTGCCCGCTGGCGGCTGGGGGCGCGTGACCTGGCCGCACTGGGGGCCTGGGCTCGTCAGCTCCAGCGCCGCCGCAGCGCACCCGTCGACCACGACCCCGTACCGGCCCGTGCCGACGACGACGATCTCGTGGTGCTGCCCGACGAGGTGGAGTCGGCAAGCCTGGTCGAGGCCCTCGACGAGCTGCCGCCGCCGTCGTGGCGGGCGGGCGGGGGCCAGGGACTGTCCGCCGCCGGTCACGAGCGCCTGACGAGGTTGGCCGCGATCCTGCGTCGGCTGCGGGGCCGTGCGCACCTGTCGGTCGCGGACCTGGTCGGGGAGGTCGAGCGCGCCCTGCTGCTCGACGTCGAGGTGGCTGCCCGGCCGGGCAGTTCCCCGGCCTTCGCACGCAGCAACCTCGACGCTCTCGCGGACGCGGCGGCGTCGTTCTCGGCATCCTCCCAACGTCCCGGACTGGGGGGTTTCCTGTCGTGGCTGGACGCGGCCGAGGTGCGGGAACGGGGCCTGGAACCAGGCGCCTCCGACGTCTCGACCGACGCCGTCCAGTTGCTGACGGTGCACGCCAGCAAGGGGTTGGAATGGGACGTCGTCGCGGTGCCGGGTCTCGTGGAGGGGGTGTTCCCCGCCTCGGGTGACACCTCCCCGGGGTGGCTGGGGGGGATGGGCAGTCTCGGGGTCCTGCCCTACCCGCTGCGCGGGGACCGGGCCAATCTGCCGCACTTCGACATCGACGGTGCCGGTACCCAGAAGGAACTGGAGGAGGCGCGGGTGCGTTTCCGCGAGGCCTGCGGGGAGCACCAACTGGCCGAGGAACGCCGACTGGCCTACGTCGCCTTCACCCGGGCCAAACAGGAACTGCTGCTCAGCGGGGCGCACTGGGACGACGCGACGAAACCCCGTCTGCGTTCCCGGTTCCTCACCGAGGTCCTCACGCTCGAGGTGGGGGCCGTGCCGGGCCTGGTCAGCATGACACCCGCACCGGCACCCGAACCGGGCATGCCGAACCCGCGCACCACCACACCGCAGCGTGTGGTGTGGCCCGTCGATCCGCTCGCGTCGCGCCGGGGCGAAGTGGAGACCGGAGCCGACCTGGTACGGGCCGCCATCGCCGATCGCGCGCACCGGGAGGGTGGTGAGGACCACCGAGGTGAACCGGGCCATGGCACCTCCGACGAGGAGGTGGCGAGCTGGCTGGAGCAGACCCGGTTGCTGCTCGGGGAACGAACCGCTTCGAGGTCGGCTCCGGGGGTCCTGCTGCCCGCGCATCTGTCCGCGTCGCGGTTGGTCGCGCTCGCCCAGGACCCGGACGCACTGGCGCTACAGCTGCGCCGTCCCCTCCCGTTGCCGCCGCGGGCAGCTACCCGGCGGGGTACGGCGTTCCATGCCTGGCTCGAACAGCGCTTCACCTCCTCGTCGCTGCTGGATCTCGTCGACGTTCCCGGGGCGGCGGACGAGGATGCGGCTGACGATCGCGAACTCGCCGAGCTACAACGTCGCTACCTGGCCTCGGAGTGGGCCGAGCGGGACCCGGTCGCGGTCGAGGTGTCGGTGGAGACGCCTGTCGCCGACCTGGTGGTGCGCGGTCGGATCGACGCGGTGTTCCGCACCGACGGGCCCGACGGGCGCGTTCGCTGGGACGTCGTGGACTGGAAGACGGGCCGCCCGCCGAGCGGTGACGCGGCCCGTTCCCGCGATGTGCAGCTCGCCGTGTACCGACTCGCGTGGTCGCGCTGGCACCAGGTCCCGCTGGCGGACGTCAGTGCGGCGTTCTTCTACGCCTCGACGGGGGAGACGGTCCGACCGGTCGACCTGTTCGACGCGGGGGACCTCGAACGTCTCGTGCGCTCGGTCCCGGAGGGGTGACCCTCGGCGCCGGGTTGGTCCGTGTCCGCGAGCCGCCTAGAGCTCGAGGTCGATGACCAACCCCCGGTGGTCGCTGCCCCCCACCCGTTGGACGCCGGCGTGGACGACGCGGGCGTCGAGGGCGTCGGCG
>JBPBQU010000369.1:0-10028 GCA_050955085.1 Janthinobacterium lividum
GCTCGAGCAGCTGTGAGAAGCCCTCCATCTACCGGAGTTCCATCGCTGCCCGTCGTACCTGGTGATCTTCGGCGTGTCGCGACACCGTCTTCGTCACTCCTTGTCATCGTCAGGCGGCTAGTGAGAAAAGCTCAGTGCGTCACGTCGCGTAGTTCGAGCACCCAGCGTTGACCCACAGAATGGCGATGACGACTGACGGCGACTACGTCATCACTAGAAGACGAACCGCCCCACTCGGTGCGAAGTGCACGCACCGGCGCTGCCTGCACGACGACGACACGATCAGCTTCACCGAGGAACTCACCGCCCCGCGTGAACCCGACGGTTTCCCGTGGACCGCCCAGGGCAACCTCATCACCGCCGACGAGGGTGACCTCGCCGCCGAACCGACGGGTGGGCGTGGTTGGACGGTGTTCTCACCCACCGGTGAGGTCCGCTGGAGCGCGGGTGGCAGTGCGGAACGCGCCCTCGCCGACGCGGGACGCTACCCGGACGGTCGCAGCGACGACAAGGGTGCGGAGTTCGAAGGGGCCGAAACCGCACGTTTCGGTTGGTTCGGACACGGCACGGACTACGCCTTCATCGGCTCCGAGCGCGGTGACGCGGTCCTCGCGCACGACATCGCGGACGAGGCCAATCCGCTGCTCACCCAGGTGCTCCCGAAGTGTGTCCTGGCGATCCCCAGGCGGAACCTGCTGCTCACGAGCAACGAGGACGACGGGACCATCAGCATCTTCCGCTGGCGAACCCGTTGGGGATTCTACAGATCCGGGTCGACGTGAGCGTTCGGGTCTGGACGTGATCGTCGGTTGCTCCGATGAGGCCGGTCCCGGGAGGCCCGGGTCCGGGTGGTCGTCCTGAGTTCCGTCCTCGCCGCCCGGGTCGGCTCCCGCCCGCGGGCGCGCGATACCCCCGGCAACCGTCCACCCGCGCCGAACTTGACACGACGATGGGGGGGGAGCAGTGTTTTTTCCTCCGGGAGAACGATCTCCCACTGTCGCCCTCGAGGCGCCAGGGGACGTGGAACTCCCCTCTCCAGTAGATGGGACGGTCAATGCAGACCTTCACCACCGTCGGCGCAGCCACGCGCCGAGGACAGCGGGCGGTGGGGAGCAGCGCCAGGCGACTCCTCGCCGCTGGTGGGCTCACCACAGCACTCGCCGCGGCATTCCTCACCGCCCCTGCCGCCCAACCGGCCCGGGCGGCCGAAACCCCGGTTTCGCAGGGAAAGGTGGTGAGCGCTTCCTCCACCGAGAACAGCGGAACCGTCGCCGCACTGGCCGCGGACGGTGATTCCTCGACCCGCTGGTCCTCGGCATACTCCGACAACCAGTGGCTCCAGGTCGACCTGGGCGCCAGTTACGCCATCAACCAGGTCGTTCTGCGGTGGGAGGCGGCCTACGGCAAAGCCTTCAGCATCCAGACCTCCACCGATGCGAACACCTGGACCACCGTCTACTCCACCACCACCGGTACCGGGGGTGTCCAGACCCTGCCCGTCTCCGGCACCGGCCGCTACGTCCGCCTGCAGGGCATCACCCGCGGCACCTGGTACGGCTACTCCCTCTGGGAGTTCCAGGTCTTCGGCACCCCCTCGAACGCCACCTGCGGCACCGCCAACGCCGCGCAGGGCAAGACCGCCACCGCCTCCACCACCGAGAACGGCACCACCCCCGCCACCGCCGCCGTCGACGGCAACACCGCCACCCGTTGGTCCAGCGCCTTCGCCGACCCCCAATGGATCCAGGTCGACCTCGGTTCGTCGCAGGCCATCTGCAAGGTGACTCTCAACTGGGAGGACGCCTACGCCCGCGCCTACGACATCCAGACCTCGACGGACGGCGTCACCTGGAACCGTCTGTACGCCACCACCACCTCCACCGGCGGCACCCAGGTCATCCCCGTCTCCGGCACCGGCCGCTACCTCCGCCTCAACGGCACCAGCCGCGCCACTGCGTACGGTTACTCGCTGTGGGAGCTGACTGTGAACACCAGTAGCACCACGAGCAGCAGTTGTGCGCTCCCCACCTCGGACACACCCGACTTCGGTCCCGCCGTGCGGGTCTACGATCCTTCCACGCCGGTCGCGAACATCCAGACGGACCTGGACAAGGCCTTCAACGACCAGCTCGACAGCCCGACAGCGCAGTTCGGGCAGCAACGGTACGCATTCCTGTTCAAGCCCGGCACCTATGGACGACTCTGGGCGAACGTCGGTTACTACACCTCCATCGCGGGTCTGGGCAAGAACCCCGACGACGTCACGATTCGCGGCGCGGTCAACGTCGACTCCGGGTGGAACTACGGTGACAAGGCCAACGCGACGCAGAACTTCTGGCGCAGCGCCGAGAACCTGGCGATCGAACCGGAAGGTGGCCTCAACCGGTGGGCCGTCTCGCAGGCCGCGCCGATGCGCCGCGTGCACATCCGCGGTAACCTCTCCCTGGCCCCCTCGAACCAGGACTACGGCCAGGGTTACTCCAGCGGCGGTTACCTCGCCGACAGTCGCGTCGACGGTTATGTGACCTCCGGTTCCCAGCAGCAGTGGTACACCCGCGACTCCACGATCGGGCGTTGGGATGGTTCGAACTGGAACATGGTGTTCTCCGGTGTCCAGGGTGCCCCGGCCAACTCCTTCCCCGAACCCGCCTACACCACCCTCGCGACCACCCCGGCATCGAGGGAGAAGCCGTACCTCTACGTCGGGGCCGACGGCCGCTACAGCGTCTTCGTGCCCTCGCTACGCCGGAACTCGACCGGGGTCTCGTGGCCCGATGCGGCCGGGACCTCCGTCCCGATGCGTCAGTTCTACGTCGCCAAGCCCTCCGACAGTGCAGCCTGCATCAACCAGGCCCTCAGCCAGGGTCTGAACCTGTTCTTCACACCGGGCACCTACCGGCTCACCGAACCGATCAAGGTGACCCGCGCGGGGACCGTGGTGACCGGCATCGGTTTCCCGACCCTGGTCCCGTCGGGCGGTTTCGAGGCGCTGAACGTCGCCAACGCACCCGGCATCAAGATCTCAGACCTCACCTTCGACGCCGGGGCCACCAAGAGCCCCACCCTCATGACCGTCGGGCAGGCCGGTGTCCACACGGACTTCGCCACCGACCCGATCAGCGTCCAGGACGTGTTCTTCCGCGTCGGGTCCAGCATCCAGGGCAGGACGGGCACCAGCCTTCTCGTCCACGCCGACGACACGATCATCGACCACATCTGGGCCTGGCGCGCGGACCACGGAGGAGCCCCGACGGGTTGGACCGTGAACACCGGGGACACCGGGTTGATCGTGAACGGGGACGACGTCCTCGCCACCGGGTTGTTCGTGGAACATTTCCAGAAGTACGAGGTCGTCTGGAACGGCAACCGCGGCACCACCGTCTTCTTCCAGAACGAGAAGCCCTACGACGTACCCGACCAGGCGTCCTGGATGAGCCCGACGGGCAAGGGTTACGCGGCGTACAAGGTTGCGGACGGGGTGAGCGAGCACCGGCTCTACGGAGGCGGCAGTTACGCGTACTTCAACGTCAACCCGACGATCCAGCTCGACCGGGCCTTCGAGGTACCGATCAGGCCAGGTGTGCAACTGCGCAGCGTCCTGACCGTGTCGTTGGGTGACGTCGGGACGATCAACAACGTGGTGAACGACGTCGGTGGCGCCGTGCCGAACCCGGCCGGCAACACCACACCCCGCAAGGTCGTGAGCTACGGCGGCTGAACCGGCGACACGATGGCACGGCGGCGGGTCGGGGCGGGCAGCCCCGGCCCGCCTGCTGTGTGCCTACTGCTGTGTGCCGACTGCTGTGTGCCGCCTGCTGTGTGCCGACGCCACCAGCCGGCCCCCAGCTCGGCCCGGAGCATGTGGATCACGACTCGACGCGCGCCGCAGGCGGGTGCGGGCCACCATCCACCCATGAGGAACCTTCAGCTCGCCGTCGGCATCGTGCTCATCGTCGCCGGGATCCTGTGGCTCCTGCAGGGCCTCGACGTCATGGGGGGCAGCGCCATGAGCGGATCCAGCACCTGGACGATCGTCGGGCCGATCATCGCCGTCCTCGGCATCGTGCTCGTCGTGGCCTCACGCCGACGCGCGCGCCGCTGACGGCACCGCCGGTCGACCGCGGTTCAGGCGTCGGCGGCCCGGACCATGGGCACGTGCGCGATCCCGTCTTCGTCGAACGGGGGACCGTCGACGACGAACCCGAAACGGGCGTACCACCCGGCCAGGTGCGCCTGCGCATCGAGCACGGTCTCGACCCCCGGCGCCAGCGTCAGCGCACGGCGGATCAGCGACCCCGCGACCCCCGCCCGGCGAGAACCGGCCGCGGTCGCGACCCGTCCGATGCGCGCCCGGCCGTCGGGGTCACGCAGCAACCGCGACGTCGCGACGACCGACCCGCTCGCATCCTCGGCCCACAACAGCAACGCATCGGGTTCGAGGTCGCGACCGTCGAGTTCCGGGTAGGCGCACTCCTGCTCGACGACGAACACGTCGACCCGCACCCGCAGGATCGCGTAGAGGACCCGCGGTGCCACGCCCGCCAACGGGGCCTCGTGGAGGACGAACGAGGTCATCCCAGCAGGTCGTGGCGGACGACGGTGTGCTCTCGGTCCGGCCCCACCCCGACCGCGGAGATGCGGGCGCCGGAGAGTTCCTCCAGCGCCTCCACGTAACGCTGGGCGTTCTTCGGCAGATCCGCCATCGTGCGCGCGGAACCGATGTCCTCGCTCCACCCGTCGAAGAACTCGTAAACCGGCGTGGCGTGGTGGAAGTCGCTCTGTGACATGGGGATCTCGTCGTGACGCACGCCGTCGACGTCGTAACCGATACACACCGGGATCCGTTCCCAGCCGGTCAGGACGTCCAACTTGGTGAGGACGAAGTCGGTCACCCCGTTGATGCGCGCGGCGTAGCGGGCCACGAGTGCGTCGTACCAGCCCGTGCGCCGGGGCCGCCCCGTCGTGGTGCCGAACTCCCCACCGTCTTGGCGTAGTTTCTCACCGTCGGCGTCGAGCAGTTCGGTGGGGAACGGACCTTCACCGACGCGCGTGGTGTAGGCCTTCACGACCGCGACGATCCGGTCGATGCGGTTCGGCGGGATCCCCGAACCCGTGCAGGCACCGGCCGCCGTCGCGTTCGAGGAGGTCACGAACGGATAGGTTCCGTGATCGATGTCGAGCATCGTGGCCTGGCCACCCTCGAACAGGACGATCTGGTCCCGGTCGAGCGCGCGGGAGAGTTCCAGACCGACGTCGGTGATCATCGGACGCAACCGGTCGGTGTAGGACAGCAACTGCTCGACGGTCTCGTCCACCGAGACCGCGCGGCGGTTGTAGAGCTTGACCAGCAGGTGGTTCTTCTGGTCGAGGGCTCCCTCGACCTTCTGGCGCAGGATGGACTCGTCGAAGAGGTCCTGGATGCGGACCCCGACGCGGTTGATCTTGTCGGCGTAGGACGGGCCGACACCACGACCGGTCGTGCCGATCTTGCGCTTGCCCAGGAACCGCTCGGTCACCTGGTCCAGCGAGCGGTGGTAGGGCGCGATCACGTGCGCGGAAGCGGAGACGAGCAGCTTGGAGCAGTCGATACCGCGGACCGTCAGCGCGTCGATCTCCTCGAAGAGGACCGCGAGGTCCACGACGACGCCGTTGCCGATGACCGGGGTCACACCCGGGGTGAGGATGCCCGACGGCAGCAGGTGCAGGGCGTACTTCTCATCGCCCACGACGACGGTGTGCCCGGCGTTGTTACCGCCATTGAACTTCACGACGTAATCGACGCGGGCGCCGAGGGCGTCGGTGGCCTTGCCCTTGCCTTCGTCGCCCCATTGGGCGCCGACGAGCACGATCGCGGGCATGAGATCCCCCTGCTTCCCTGTTCGGTGGTGGCCCGTCGGACCCAGCCCACCGATCAGGGAGGGTCGTCACAGACCACGAAGAGCGTACCGGCTCGACCGGGCACCCGCCCCGTCACGCCCACCCCGTCACGAGAACCCTCAGACGGTCAACCGGGTCAGCAGCTCGCGCCCCAGCTCGGTTCCCGACGTCCAGGCCGTCTCGACCTTGGCCCGGGCCCCCCAGGCGTCACCGCAGACGGCGATGCCGGTGGCCTCGTCGTAGCCGAAGAGGTCATCGCTGTGCTGCCGCAGCGGCTCGGCCAGCGACCAGCGGTGGGCACGGTTCCAGACGGGGCGGGGCGTGGGCGTGCCCGTGAGCAACGGGCCCAGCTCCGCGATCACCGGGGCCACCGCGGACGCCGGATCGTCGAGACGCTCACTGGAGAAGTCCGGGGCGGCATGGGCCACCAGCACGGGCGCCGCATCACCACGACGGGCTCCGTCGTCGGCCAGGAAGACCAGCAGGTCGGAATCGTTGACGAAGGCGCCGTCGAAGTCGGGCCACCACCGCTGCGGCCACGCCGCGTACACCGAGATACAGGGCCGCCAGTTCCACCGCGCCGAGACATCGAGGCGGGTCGCGACCATGCGCGGCAACAGGTCTGCCGCCTGCGGATCCGGCATGGCGAGGACGACGGCCGCCACGGCGCGACCGTCGACGAGCGGACCCTGATCACCGACGTCGACGGACTCGACGTCGACACCGGTGAGCACCTCGAGAGGGGCGCACCCCGGCGGGGCGATGAGGTCGTCCAGCAACGTCCGCAACCCGCCCGCGGTGCCGTAGCGCATCGGCCCGGTGCTCTTCGTCGCGTCGAGGCGACCACCAGCCGCGGCGCGTCCGGTGATGGACGCGAAGGTGTCCGTCCAGGGCCTGGCGAGTCCCCGCTGCTCCCAGTCCGCCACCTGGGCGCGGAAGTCGTCACCCGACACGGTGAAGTAACCCGCCCCGAGGTCGGCGACGCGCACGCCGACGGACGTCTCGACACGCCGGCCGCTCATCCGGCCACCGGGTCGTCGACCACGGTCGAGCACCTGGACGGGAACCCCCGCGTCACGGAGCACCCGCGCGCACGCCAACCCGGACACCCCCGCACCCACCACGGTCACGGGGGCTGCGACGTCCTGCGTCGAGGACGCCGGCGTCACGGCAGCAACTCCGGGGCGGCCGCGGGGTCACAGTCGTTGAGGAGATCGGTGCAGCGCTGGGCCTCTGCCGTCTCCTCGATGGCGGTGGCGGCCTGCTGCAGGACGGCGAGCGCCCGCAGGAACCCGCGGTTGGGTTCGTGCGACCACGGCACCGGGCCGTGACCGCGCCAACCCGCACGCCGCAGCGCGTCCAACCCGCGGTGGTAACCGGTGCGCGCGAAGGCGTAGGCGGTCATGACCTCCCCCGCGGCGAGCGCCCGTTCGGCCAGCAGCGCCCACGGCAGCGACGCGGCCGGGTGATGTGCGGCCACCGTGTCGGGATCGGTGCCCGCGGCGAGCTCCGCCTCGACCTCGGGCAGCACCGGCAGGTGGGTCGGGGGCGGTCCGCCGAGCAGGTTCGTGGGGGTGGTCACGTGGGCTCCGATCGCGGGACGTCGAGCGCTGGAATTCTTGACGGGGACAGGTTGTAGGGGATCTCGGACGATTCTCCCCTGTCGGGGCCGGACCGCGCCGACCGCCATCCCCCGGGAGGTCGAAGGCGGGCCAACCCTTCCCGGGTCTCGGGGAGGTCGACGGTAGGCGACATCAGCACCGACCCGACTCGATACGATGTGCGAGGGTCGAGCGGACCGCGCGCCGGAGGGGGTGTGGCACGCACGGCCTCACGTGCGTCGAGAGCGCGCGAACCACATCCGCTGCCTGCAGAAGCCGGGCACGGCAACAGTGTGCGCGGACCGCGGAGGAAGTATGACGAACGACGCGACGCCCCCGGGCCGGGCGCCCAGGGCACCTGAGGTGCGCCCCGTGGACCCAGGGTCGGTCCACGTCCTGTTCGAGCCGCGGGCGACCCGGGTCGTCCTGACCGGCGAGATCGACGCCGAGCTGGGACCGGAACTCCTCGAAGCGGCAGAGGACGCGTTGACCTCGGGCCGACCCGTCCAGGTCGACGCCCATCACGTGACCTTCATGGACTCCACCGGTCTGGCCTTCCTGGCCCGGCTGGCCTCACGTTCGCGTGCCCACCGGGTGACCCTGATCCGACCGCCCGCGGTCGTCAAGTTCCTCATCGAGACGACGAACATCGTCCAGTTGCTCGACGTCGTCGACGAGGAACCGGTCTGACGTCGGCCCTGCCGACGACCCCGCCCACCCGCTGGACGACGATCGGCCCGGCTCCCCGAGAGGGGGTCCGGGCCGATCTGTCGTCACCCCCAGAACGGCGGGATCACCACGACACCATCAGATGCGCGAGGTCACTTCAGCCGGTTGCCGGCACTGCGCAGGCTCTGGGCCGCCTCGACGACGCGCGCGGCCATCCCCGTCTCGGCGACCTTGCCCCACACGCGTGGGTCGTAGGCCTTCTTGTCGCCGACCTCGCCGTCGACCTTGAGGACACCGTCGTAGTTGCGCAGCATGTGGTCCGCGATCGGCCGCGTGAAGGCGTACTGGGTGTCGGTGTCCACGTTCATCTTCACCACGCCGTAGTCGACGGCCGCGGTGATCTCCTCGTGCGAGGACCCGGACCCACCGTGGAAGACGAGGTCGAAGGGCTTGTCCCGGCCGACCGTCCTGCCGACCTCGTCCTGGATCTCCTTGAGGATCTCCGGGCGCAGCTTGACCCCGCCCGGCTTGTACACGCCGTGCACGTTGCCGAAGGTCAGCGCGGTCAGGTAGCGACCCTTCTCACCCGTCCCGAGCGCCGTCACCGTCGCGAGGGCGTCGGCGACGGTGGTGTAGAGCTTGTCGTTGATCTCGTGCGCGACACCGTCCTCCTCGCCGCCGACCACCCCGATCTCGACCTCCAGGATGATCTTCGCCGCTGCCGCCTGGGCCAGGAGTTCCTCGGCGATCTCGAGGTTCTCCTCCAGCGCCACGGCGGAGCCGTCCCACATGTGCGACTGGAAGAGCGGATCGCGGCCGGACTTCACGCGTTCCTGCGAGATCGCGATCAGCGGACGCACGAAACCGTCGAGCTTGTCCTTGGAGCAGTGGTCGGTGTGCAGGGCGATGTTGACGTCGAAAGCCTTGGCGACGTGGTGGGCGTACTCGGCGAGCGCCTGCGAACCGAGGACCATGTTCTTGACCGTGGTGCCGGAGAGGAAGTCGGCGCCGCCGGTGGAGACCTGCACGATGCCGTCGCTCTCGGCCTCGGCGAAACCGCGGATGGCCGCGTTCAGGGTCAGCGACGAGGAGACGTTGATCGCGGGGTAGGCGAAGGATCCGGCCTTCGCACGATCCAGCATCTCGGCGTAGACGTCCGGGGTGGCGATGGGCATGGAAACTCCTCCTGGTGGCGGCTCTGGCGCGCCGATCCTTCCACGCCGCCGACCGTGGCGGGAGTCTGCACCCCCCCTGGCGATCCTCGGCCCGCGACGAACCCCCCTCGGGATGCCGACGCCGCCGCCCGGTGCCAGCGTGGCGGTCATGCCCGACCTGAACGGAAAGAAGATCGCGTTCCTCGTCGCCCCCGAGGGCATCGAGCAGATCGAACTCACCCAGCCCTGGAAGGCCGTCCGGCAGGCGGGGGGTGAGCCCGTGCTCATCAGCACCCAGGCCGGTGCGGTGCAGGCCATGAACCACCTGGACAAGGCCGACACCTTCCCCGTCGACGTCGTCGTCAGCGACGCGAGTGTGAGCGAGTACGCCGCGCTCGTGCTGCCCGGAGGGGTGGCCAACCCGGATGCGCTGCGGACCAGCCGCGCGGCGGTCACCTTCGTCCAGCAGTTCGCAGCGTCGGTGCGTCCCATCGCGGCCATCTGCCACGCGCCCTGGACACTGGTGGAGGTCGGCATGCTCCCGGGTCGGCGGCTGACCTCGTGGCCCTCGTTGCAGACTGATCTGCGCAACGCGGGCGCGGAGTGGGTCGACGAGGAGGTCGTCGTCGACCTGGCCGGGCCCGGGCCGCTCATCACCAGTCGCAATCCTGACGACCTGGAGGCCTTCACCGAGGCTCTCCTGGAAGCCATCTCCACCACCCCGTAC
>JBPBQU010000370.1:0-10010 GCA_050955085.1 Janthinobacterium lividum
CAACGGCGCCACCCCACCCGGGTGGTCGCTCACGCGATAGGCGTAGCGGCGCCGCAGCGCCCCGAAGCGGGCATCGAAACCCTCGGGAGCCACCCGGACACGGTGGACAGCCACGTCGGGCGGTAGAACCCCCGCCAGGCGCCGCACGAGGACGGACTCCGCCGGCGAGTCCGAGCGTCCGGGGACGGACGCCCAGGCGAGTGCGGGGATGTCGACGTGCGCGACCTGGCCGCGCGCATGGACCCCGGCATCGGTGCGTCCGGCGACGGTGAGCCGCGGGGCCGGGTCGAGGCGCAGGACGCGACCGAGGGCGGCGGTCAGCTCTCCCTGGACCGTTCGCAACCCGGGCTGCTCGGCCCAGCCGGCGAAGTGGGTCCCGTCGTAACCGAGGTCGAGGCGCACACGAACGAACCCGCCCTCCCCGGCGGGGAGGACGGGCTCGTCGTGGTGGGACCGAGCGCTCAGGCCTGGTCCTTGTTCTCGTTCGGTGTCTCGACCTCGGTCACGGTGGACGTCGGCGCGTCGTCGCTCGGGTCGACCTCGGCCGCGTCGAGCTCCACACCCTCGTCGGGCAGGGTGTCGGGCTGGTCGATGCCACCGGGCTCGACGTCGGTGGACTCAGCCGGAGCGGCCTGCGTCTCCTCGGTCGTCCCCTCGGCGGCGGTGTCCTCGATCGCCACCGGCGCGCTGAGGGAGGCAGCGCGTTCTGCCTCCCGGACGACACCCTGCTTGGGGCTCACCGGCTCCATGACGAGCTGGATCACCGCCATCGGGGCGTTGTCACCCTTGCGGGGGCCGATCTTGATGATGCGGGTGTAACCGCCGTTCCGCTCCGCCATCGCCGGGGCGATCTCGGTGAAGAGGAAGTGCACGACGGACTTGTCCCGAACCGTCTTCATGACCTGGCGACGGGCCGGGAGGTCACCCTTCTTGGCGAAGCTGATGAGCTTCTCCGCGTAGGGGCGCAACCGCCGGGCCTTGGTCTCGGTCGTGGTGATGCTGCGGTGCTCGAACAGCGCGGTCGCCAGGTTGGCGAGGATGAGCCGCTCGTGCGCCGGTCCGCCGCCGAGCCGCGGACCCTTGGTGGGGGTGGGCATGGTTGTCGATCTCCTCGGAATCGACCGTCACCTTAAGAGGTGACGGTCAGCGGACGGTCAGAGCTGCTCGTCCTCGGCGAAGGACGTGTCGTCCTCCTCGAAGTCGTTGACGACAGCGCTCGGGTCGAACCCGGGCGGGGAGTCCTTGAGGTGCAGGCCCATGCCGACGAGCTTTGCCTTGACCTCATCGATGGACTTCTGCCCGAAGTTACGGATGTCGAGCAGGTCGGCCTCGCTGCGCGAGACCAGTTCCCCGACGGCGTGGATGCCCTCGCGCTTGAGGCAGTTGTAGGAACGGACCGTGAGGTCCAACTGCTCGATCTCGAGAGCGAGGTCGGCGGCCAGCGCGGCGTCGGTCGGCGAGGGGCCCATGTCGATGCCTTCGGCCTCGACGTTGAGCTCACGGGCCAGACCGAACAGCTCGGTCAGGGTCTTGCCGGCCGAGGCGACGGCGTCGCGCGGACTGATCGCGTGCTTGGTTTCGACGTCGACCACGAGACGGTCGAAGTCCGTCCGCTGCTCGACACGGGTCGCCTCGACCTTGTAGGTGACTTTGAGGACGGGTGAGTAGATCGAGTCGATCGGGATGCGACCGATCTCCTGCTCACCCGATTTGTTCTGCGCGGCCGAGACGTAACCGCGGCCACGCTCGACCGTCAGTTCGACCTCGAGCTTGCCCTTGCCGTTCAGCGTTGCGATGTGCAGGTCGAGGTTGTGCACCTCGACGCCGGCAGGCGGCGCGATGTCGGCGGCGGTGACCGCTCCCGGGCCCTGCTTGCGCAGGTACATGACGACAGGCTCGTCGTGCTCGGAGGAGACAACGAGGTTCTTGACGTTGAGGACCATCTCGGTGACGTCCTCCTTCACCCCCGGCACGGACGTGAACTCGTGAAGGACCCCGTCGATGCGCAGGCTCGTGACCGCGGCACCGGGGATGCTCGAGAGCAGTGTCCGACGCAGCGAGTTGCCGAGGGTGTAGCCGAAACCGGGCTCGAGGGGTTCGATGACGAAGCGCGAACGAAATTCGTCGACGACGTCTTCCGAAAGGGTGGGGCGCTGAGCGATCAGCACGGAGGTTCCTTCCCGCGGGCGTCCGCCATATGACGCCCCGCATGCCCGTCAGCATCGGTCCACCGACGGGGTCTGGCTCGATCGAGAACTGCTGGTCGACCGGAGTGACCCCGGCCATCGCCCGGGAGGACGACGACCGGGGTCACACCTGAGTCAGACGCGTCGGCGCTTCGAGGGCCGGCAGCCGTTGTGCGGGCTCGGGGTCACGTCCGAGATCGCGCCGACCTCGAGGCCGGTGGCCTGCAAGGAACGGATCGCAGTCTCGCGGCCGGAACCGGGACCCTTGACGAAAACGTCGACCTTGCGCATGCCGTGCTCCTGCGCACGTCGCGCGGCCGCCTCGGCTGCCATCTGCGCGGCGAACGGGGTCGATTTGCGCGACCCCTTGAAACCCACCTGACCGGCGGACGCCCACGCGATGACAGCACCCGACGGGTCGGTGATCGAGACGATCGTGTTGTTGAACGTCGACTTGATGTGCGCGTGACCGTGCGCGACGTTCTTCTTCTCCTTGCGGCGCGGCTTGCGCGCCGCCGTGGCCTGACGGCTCTTGGGAGGCATGTGTCCAGACTCCAGGGGACTTCGACGACGAGGTGATCGAGGGACGAACCGATGCTCGGCTCGCGAGGCGGCCCGTTGGGGCCGCACGCACTACTTGCGACCGACCTTCTTCTTGCCGGCCACGGTGCGCTTGGGACCCTTGCGGGTACGAGCGTTGGTCTTGGTCCGCTGCCCGCGCACGGGCAGGCCACGGCGGTGCCGAAGACCCTGGTAGCAACCGATCTCCACCTTGCGGCGGATGTCGGCGGCCACCTCGCGGCGGAGGTCACCCTCGACGCGGTAGTTGCCCTCGATGTAGTCGCGCAGAGCGACCAGGTCGTCGTCCGAGAGGTCGCGGACGCGGAGGTCGGGGCTGACGCCGGTGGCGGTCAGCGTTTCCTTGGCGCGGGTGCGTCCGACGCCGTAGATGTACGTGAGCGCGATCTCCAGCCGCTTCTCGCGGGGGAGGTCGACGCCGACGAGACGTGCCATGTCGGGGTGTGTCCCTTGTCTTCGCGGAGGTCTGACGCAAGACCTGTCCCGTCGAGCCCTCAGGGGGTCTCGCGGGTCCCCGGCCTCCGACCGGGGGTGTCACCTGGGTCCGCGCCTCAGGAAGAGGTGGAGCCCAGGAGGGTCCTGCGATGGGTGCCACCGGCTGCGGTCCGGTGGCCTGTCTCGCGGTCTTCTGCGAGCTGCTCAGCTCCGAGGAGCTGCTCAGCCCTGGCGCTGCTTGTGGCGCAGGTTCTCGCAGATGACCATGACCCGACCGTTGCGGCGGATCACCTTGCACTTCTCGCAGATCTTCTTGACGCTCGGCTTGACCTTCATGGTGTCTCCGGTCGTGCTGGCCCCACCCGCAGGTGCAGATGGTGGCCGGCGGCCAGTGTGGGGGTCACTTGTAGCGGTAGACGATGCGCCCGCGGGACAGGTCGTAAGGGCTGAGCTCGACGACCACCCGGTCCTCGGGAAGGATGCGGATGTAGTGCTGCCGCATCTTCCCGGAGATGTGGGCGAGCACCTTGTGACCGTTGCTGAGCTCCACGCGAAACATCGCGTTCGGCAGGGCCTCGACCACGGTGCCTTCGATCTCGATGACGCCGTCCTTCTTCGGCATGTCCTCCGCTTTTCATCTCGTCGGTTCGTTGTCCGCCCGCTGCGCCCCGACCGTCGAAACGGACTGCCTCAACGGCGTGACTAAGGGCATGGCGAACCGACAGGCAAGACTACGTGAGGACTCGCCGGGAACGAAATCGGTGAATTCCTCGGGTTCATGGAACGGCCGGCAAGCCACCACCGACCCCGGGGCGCGGTGAACGGAGGTGCGCCGGGATCAGTCCGCACCCGATAGGAGTCCCCGGATCGGAGACGTCAGGACTGCGGGACGCTGACGCCGAAACGGGCCAGCTCCGCCGCCCCGCCGTCGGGAGCGGTCAGCACCCACAGACCCGTCTCCAGCACGGCGACGGTGTGCTCCCAGTGCGCGGCTCGGGCCCCGTCGGAGGTGATGACCGTCCACTCGTCCGCCAGCACGTCGGTCTCGATGCCACCGCGGGTGCACATCGGCTCGATCGCCAGACAGAGCCCCGCACGCACCCGCGGCCCCTTCTCGCGGACGCGGTAGTTCAACACCTCCGGGGCTTCGTGCATGGCCCGCCCGATGCCGTGGCCCGTGTAACCGTCCACGATCCCCAGACGGCCGTCCACGGCGTCCTCGACAGCTGCCCCGACCTCTCCGACCCGGCCCCGGGCGTCGAGGGCCGCGATACCCGCCCACATGGCCTGCCGAGTGATCTCCACGAGGTCGCTGTCGCCCGCGTCGCAGGCCTCTCCCACGACCGCCGTGAAAGCCGAGTCACCGTGCCAGCCATCGATGACCGCGCCCCCGTCGACGGAGACGACATCGCCCTGCGCCAGCACCTGGTCCCCGGGGACCCCGTGGACCACGACCTGGTTCACCGAGATGCAGAGCGTCTTGGGATACCCGTGGTAACCGAGGAAGTTGGAGGTGCCGCCACCGGCTCGGATGACCTCCGCGCCGATCGCGTCCAGATCCCCGGTCGTGATCCCGGGCCGAAGCGCTGCGCGCACGCTCTCCAAGGCTGCATGGGTGAGCAACCCCGCCTTGCGCATGAGGTGGATTTGCTCGGGCGTCTTGAGCTGGACCCGTTCGCGTCCCAACACCGGTCCCCGACTCAGACGGCGGAGTGGAGGCCGAGCGCGGCGATCAACCGGCTCGTGACGTCCGCGATCTCACCGAGGCCGTCCACGCTGCGGAGCAGGCCACGCTCGGTGTACAACTTCGCGAGCGGTGCGGTCTGGTCGAGGTAGACCTGCTGACGGGTGCGGATGACGTCCTCGGTGTCGTCACTGCGACCCTGTTCGATCGCGCGCCGCGCGAGCCGTCGCACGAGCTCCTCGGTGTCGGCCGTGATCTCGAGGACGTGCTCGAGCTTGGCGTCCGATGCCGCGACCATGTCGTCGAGCTCACGGACCTGATCCGTGGTGCGTGGGTAGCCGTCCAGGATGAAGCCGTCGACGGCGTCGGGCATGGCCAGGCGTTCACGAACCATGTCGTTGGTCACCGAGTCGGGGACGTACATCCCGGCGTCGAGGTACTGCTTGACCGTCACGCCGAGTTCGGTCCGGCCCGCGACATGAGCGCGGAAGATGTCACCGGTGGAGATGGCCGGCACACCCAGCCGCGCCGACAGGAGCTTAGCCTGGGTGCCCTTGCCGGCCCCGGGCGGACCGAGCAGAACGAGACGTGTCATCGCAAGAACCCTTCGTAGTTGCGCTGCTGGAGCTGGGACTCGATCTGCTTCACCGTCTCGAGCCCGACCCCGACGATGATCAGGATCGATGTTCCCCCGAAGGGGAAGTTCGAGTTTGCATTGAACGCTACGAGAGCGATCAAGGGAAGCAGCGAGACCAGACCCAGGTAGAGCGCGCCCGGCAGAGTGATGCGCGTGAGGATGTAGTCGAGGTACTCCGCGGTGGGCCTTCCAGCGCGCACGCCCGGGATGAACCCGCCGTACTTGCGCATGTTCTCCGCAACCTCGTCGGGGTTGAACGTGATGGCGACGTAGAAGTAGGCGAAGAAGATGATCAACAGAAAGTAAGTGACCATATACACCGGGTGGTCGCCGCGGACCAGGTGGTCGTTGACCCAGATGACCCAGCGCGAGTTCGGGTCGCTGAACTGCGAGACCAGGGCCGGCAGGTAAAGCAGCGACGACGCGAAGATCACGGGGATGACGCCGGCCATGTTGACCTTGAGCGGGATGTAGGTGGAGCTGCCGCCGAACATCCGGCGCCCGATCATCCGTTTGGCGTACTGCACCGGCACCCGGCGCTGGGATTGTTCGACGGCGACCACAGCTGCCATGACGACGATGCCGATGGCCACGATCGCCAGGAAGGTCAGGACGCCCTGCTCCTTCTGGATCGCCCACAGCGACGTCGGGAAGGTCGCTGCGATCTGCGCGAAGATCAGCAGCGACATCCCGTTGCCGACGCCCCGCTCGGTGACGAGCTCACCGAGCCACATGATCAAGCCCGTGCCGGCCGTCATGGTCAGGACCATCAGGACGATCGTGGGCAGGCTCTGGTCCGGTACCACCTGAGCCGTGCACGAGGTTCCGAACAGCCGGGTCGGATCCCGCGCGATCGTCACGTAGGTCGTCGACTGCAGGATGGCAAGGGCGATCGTGAGGTAGCGCGTGTACTGGGTCAGCTTGGTCGTGCCCTGCTGACCCTCCTTCTTGAGGTCCTCGAACCGGGGGATGACGACGGTCAGGAGCTGAATGATGATGCTCGCCGTGATGTACGGCATGATCCCCAGCGCGAAGATGCTGAGTTGCAGCAGCGCACCGCCGGAGAACAGATTGACCAGCCCGAGCACGTCGTTGCCGGTCTCTGCGAGGGCGATGCACTGCTGCACCGCCGAGTAATCGACCCCGGGCGTCGGGATGAAGGACCCGAGCCGTACGAGGACGATGATCCCCAACGTGAAGAGCAACTTGCGGCGCAGGTCCGGCGTGCGGAACGCGCGGCCCAGAGCGGTGAGCACGACAACCTCCTGCGCCGCCGGGAGCCCGGGTGGGCATACGGCGGATGGACTTCAGGGACAGGAACTGCGGACTGCTGGTTCATCGGGCGGGACGCGGGGTCCCTCCAGGATCAGACGGTTGCGGTGCATCGCACAGCATCCTCTGGCTGAACCCTATCCTCCCACAACGGCAACACGGCGGTAGCAGACGATTACTCGTCGCTACCGCCGTGGACGGGGGTCACCGGGACCTGAATCCCGTCAGATCTGCCAGGACTCAGAGAGTCGTGACCGAACCACCCGCTGCGGCGATCTTCTCCGCAGCCGAGGTCGAGAACTTGTTCGCACTGATCCGCAGGGCCACGGTGACTTCCCCGGTGCCCAGGACCTTGACCAGCTCACCCTTGCGGACAGCACCCTTGGCGACGAGCTCGTCGACCCCCACGGTGCCCCCCTCGGGGAAGAGCGTCGTCAACTTGTCCAGGTTGACGACCTGATACTCGACGCGGAACGGGTTCTTGAACCCGCGCAGCTTCGGGAGCCTCATGTGCAGAGGCATCTGGCCGCCCTCGAAGCCAGCAGGCACCTGGTAGCGCGCCTTGCTGCCCTTGGTCCCGCGGCCAGCGGTCTTACCCTTGCTTCCCTCACCACGACCCACCCGGATCTTGGCGGTCTTCGCACCAGGAGCAGGGCGAAGGTGATGCACCTTGAGGACGTGCTCGCCCGGCTGGTTCGCCATCAGTCCACCTCCTCGATCGTCACGAGGTGCTCGATCTTCTTAGCCATACCGCGCAGCTCGGGCCTGTCGTCCTTGACGACGCTCTGCCCGATCTTGTGCAGGCCCAGCGACCGCAGGGTGTCACGTTGGTTCTGCTTGCCCCCGATGCCTGACTTGACCTGCGTCACCTTGATACGGGCCATCAGGAGCTCACCCCCGCGGCCTGCGCACGCAACAGGGCTACCGGCGCCACCGCTTCGACGGGCAGGCCACGCCGCGCGGCGACCTGCTCAGGACGCTCGAGGCCCTTGAGCGCGGTGATCGTCGCGTGCACGATGTTGATCGCGTTGTCGCTGCCCAGAGACTTGGACAACACGTCGTGGATGCCCGCACATTCGAGCACCGCTCGTACCGGACCACCGGCAATCACGCCGGTCCCCGGAGACGCCGGACGCAGCATGACCACACCCGCCGCCTTCTCACCCTGGATGGGGTGCGGGATAGTGCCCTGGATACGAGGCACCCGGAAGAAGTTCTTCTTGGCCTCCTCGACACCCTTGGCGATGGCCGCGGGCACCTCCTTGGCCTTGCCGTAGCCGACACCGACCGTGCCGTCACCGTCACCCACGACTACGAGAGCCGTGAAGCTGAAGCGTCGACCACCCTTGACGACCTTGGCGACACGGTTGATGGTCACGACGCGCTCGACGAAGTTGCTGCGGTCGCCGGCGTCACCACGTCCACGCTCACCGCGACCGCCACCGGCGTTGTCGCGCCGACCACGGTTGTCACCGTTGCGGTTGTCGCCGCTGCCGCTACTACTACCGCCGGCCGCACCGGCACCTGCGCCTCGGCGCTGGGGTCCAGGCATCAGACGTTCCTCATCTCTTCGTGTGCTCGGGTCACAGGGCCAGACCGGCTTCCCGGGCGCCGTCGGCGATAGCCGCGACACGTCCGGCGTACCGGTTCCCACCGCGGTCGAAAACCACGGCCTCGATGCCGGCCGCCTTCGCCCGCTCGCCGACGAGGACGCCGACAGCCTTGGCCTTGGCCGACTTGTCGTCACCGCTCGCGCGCAGGTCCGCTTCCATGGTCGAAGCCGACACCAGGGTGTGACCCGCGGCATCGTCGATGACCTGGACGAAAACGTGCCGGGTGGACCGGGTGACGACGAGACGCGGACGCACTGCGGTGCCCGCGACCTTCTTGCGCACGCGGGTGTGGCGCCGCTTGAGCGACGCGGACTTGCCCTTGGTCGTGCGCTGTATGGAGAGAGCCATCGTCACTTACCAGCCTTTCCGACCTTGCGGCGGATCTGCTCGCCGGCGTAGCGAACGCCCTTGCCCTTGTAGGGGTCGGGCTTACGCAGCTTGCGGATGTTGGCGGCGATCTCGCCGACCTGCTGCTTGTCGATGCCGGCGACCGAGAAGTGTGTGTTGTTCTCGACGGCGAAGGTGATGCCGGCCGGAGCCCGCACCACGACGGGGTGGCTGAAACCGAGGGCGAACTCGAGGTCCGAACCCTTCGGCGTCACGCGGTACCCGGTGCCGACAATCTCAAGCTTCTTCTCGTAGCCCTGCGTGACGCCCTGGACCATGTTGGCCAGCAACGTGCGGGTCAGTCCGTGCAGCGAGCGCGAAACACGCTCGTCGTCGGGCCGGGTTACCTGCAGTGTGCCGTCCTCCGTGCGTTCCACGGAGATCGGCGCCGCCACGGTATGGCTGAGCTCACCCTTGGGGCCGGCGACCTTGACGGCAGAACCGTCGATGGTCACGTCCACACCCGTGGGGACGGTGATCGGGAGTCGACCGATGCGCGACATGAGTCCTCCTCCCTCACCAGACGTAGGCGAGGACTTCCCCACCCACGCCCTTCTTGTTGGCCTGTTTGTCGGTGAGAAGCCCCGAGGAGGTGGACAGAATCGCCACACCCAGGCCGCCCAGCACGCGGGGCAGGTTGGTGGACTTCGCGTACACCCGGAGACCGGGCTTGCTCACCCGGCGCAGACCGGCGATGGAACGCTCCCGGTTGGGACCGAACTTCAGCTCCATCGAGAGCTTCCTGCCCACCTCGGCGTCCTCCACGGACCAAGAGGCGATGTAACCCTCGGCCTGCAGGATCTCGGCGATGTGCGACTTCAACTTGCTGTACGGCATGGAGACATCGTCGTGGTACGCCGAATTGGCGTTGCGCAGACGCGTCAACATGTCCGCAATCGGGTCAGTCATCGTCATCGGGCTCGTCCGCCCTTCCTCGCCGGGGTTTCCGTACCGCGGATTGCGGGCCGGACCTGCGACGTTGTCGTGATGTTGGGGGTCACCAGCTGGACTTGGTCACACCGGGCAGTTCACCGGCGTGCGCCATCTCGCGCACGCAGATCCGGCACAGGCCGAACTTGCGGTAAACCGCATGCGGGCGACCGCATCGCTGGCAACGGGTGTAGCCGCGAACCGCGAACTTGGGCTTGCGGGCGGCCTTCGTGATCAGAGCGGTCTTCGCCATGGTCAGTTCTCCTTGAACGGGAAGCCCAGCGCAC
>JBPBQU010000371.1:0-9767 GCA_050955085.1 Janthinobacterium lividum
TAGCGGCGCCACCCCAGGAGACGGGACGGTGACGATCACGATCACCGACGACGGGTGCACCGCGGAACCCGCCTCGATCCCGGCCGGTTCGACCACGTTCGACATCACCAACACCGGGGCGAGTGCCGTCACCGAGGCCGAGCTCGTGAACTCGGGCGGGCGCATCGTGGGTGAACGGGAGAACCTCACCCCCGGGTTGTCGGCGTCCTTCTCGCTCGACGCCCCCGCGGGGGACTACACGGTGCAGTGCCCCAATGCGGCCACCGAGACGACGAAGTTCACCGTGACCGGAGCGGGCGCCTCGAGCACCGGGGATCCCCTCTTCCTCGCGGCGACCCAGGGTTACCAGGACTACGTCAGGGCGCAGGTCGCCGACCTCGTCACGGCGACGGCCGCGTTCGCGACCGCCGTCGAGGACGGGGACGTCGAGAAGGCCAAGGCCCTCTACGGCCCCGCCCGGATCCCCTTCGAGCGCATCGAACCCGTCGCCGAGAGCTTCGGGGACCTCGATCCCCTCATCGACGCGCGTGTCGCCGACGTCGCCGACCCCACGACGTGGGGTGGCTTCCACCGCCTCGAGCAGGCGCTCTGGGTCGACGGCACCACCGAGGGCATGGCCCCCGTCGCGCAGAAACTCGTTGCCGACGTGGGCACGTTGAATGGTCTCGTCCAGACCACCACGTACCAGCCGGCGGATCTGGCCAACGGTGCCAGCGGGCTGCTCGACGAGGTGGCGAGTTCCAAGGTGACCGGCGAGGAGGAGGCCTACTCCCACCTCGACCTGCTCGACTTCGCCGCCAACCTCGAAGGTGCCCGCAAGGCTTTCGATCTGCTCACCCCCGCGCTGCAGGTCACCGACCCGGAGCTCGTGACCACCCTGAGTACGCAGTTCGATTCCGTCACCGCGGCGCTCGCGCCGTACCGCCAGGGTGATGGATACGTGGCGTACACGACGCTCGGCCCGGACCAGGTCCGTGTCCTCGCGACGGCCGTCGACGCTCTCGCGGAGCCGCTGTCCACGGTGTCGGGCAAGGTCGTGGGGGCCGCGAACCAATGACCTGGACGATGGGAAACTGATGGACGTCAGGTCTGCGCGGCCCTCCCGGCGCGGTGTGCTGACCGGCGCCGCGGTCGTCGGTGCGGCGGGCCTCGGAGCCTCCGGGGTGGCCCTTGCGGGACGCGGGGTGTCCAGCGCCTCGGCCGTTGCGCGCACGGTGGCCTTCCACGGCCCCAAACAGGCGGGGATCATCACGCCCGCGCAGGACCAGCTGGTCTTCGCCGCCCTCGACGTCACGACGACGGACGCCGGGGCGCTCGCGGACGTACTGGCCCGCTGGGGTGAGGCGGTCGCCACGATGACCACCGGTTCCGCCCTCGGCGGGGTGGCTGGTCTCGGCGGCGCCGCCGACGAACCCCCCACCGACACCGGTGAGGCGCACGAGTTGGCCGCGGCCAACCTGACCGTGACCCTGGGGTACGGACCGTCCCTCTTCGACGGCCGCTTCGGGTTGCAGGACAAGCGGCCTGCGGCACTCGAGGAGCTCCCGGTACTGCCGGGGGAGCAACTCGATCCGACCAAGTGCGGTGGTGATCTGTGCCTGCAGGCGTGTGCTGACGACCCGCAGGTCGCGTTCCACGCGATCCGCAACCTCGTCAGGATCGGGCGCGGGGTGATCGCCGTGCGCTGGATGCAGCTGGGTTTCGGGCGCACCTCGACCACGTCGACGACCCAGTCCACCCCGCGCAACCTCATGGGTTTCAAGGACGGCACCGCCAACGTCCGGGCCGAGGACACCAGCGATCTCCAGGACTACGTCTGGGTCGGTGGCACCGGTGGTCCGGCCGTGGATCAGGAGTGGATGCGAGGCGGGACCTACCTCGTGGCCCGGCGGATCCGAATGCTCATCGAGGCCTGGGACCGCGCCACCCTCGGTGAGCAGGAACGAGTCATCGGCCGGGCCAAGGTGAGTGGCGCACCGCTCTCCGGCACGGACGAATTCGACGCGCTCGACCTCGACGCGACGGGCTCGGCGGGAAAACCGGTGATCGACGCCGCCGCGCACGTCCGCCTCGCGGCTCCCGCCAACCACGGGGGACGCAAGCTGTTGCGGCGCGGTTACTCCTACACCGACGGCTTGGACCTGGTGACCGGGCAGCTCGACGCCGGGTTGTTCTTCATCTGTTTCCAGAACGACCCGGAGAACCAGTTCGTCGCCATCCAGCGGTCGCTGGGTTCCGAGGACGGGCTCACCGAGTACCTCAAGCACACCGGCTCCGCTCTGTTCGCCTGCCCACCCGGCATCGTCGAGGGGGAGGTCTGGGGACAGAGCCTCTTCGGGTAGGACCCCGGCCTGGCGGCAAGGACCGGACCTTTCCCGGGCCTGACGCGGGGTGCCTCGGCGTCGGGCATCAGATCGGTGCTCGTGAGGCCGATGCGGGGTTCCGAATCGGAGTTTGCCTCACCCACGAGTGCGTCGGGCCGGGAAGCGCCTCACGGCGCACGACCGCTCGTAGCAGCTTGATATGGGACCCGGGGCTACCGCGACCCGACGCTGCGTGAGCTTAGCGAGCGGATGGCCGCACGTCAGCGTCGTGTCGCGCTCAGCCCAGTTCGCCGGCCCGCCAGCGGTGCGCGACGACCTCGAGTTGCTCCGCCGTATGGATCAACCGTGCGGCGGAGCGGGTCAGCGCGGTGCCGGTGTCGTCGTTGCCGGGGAGGGCGCGCAACGCTTCCTGGGGTTCGTCGGCGTGATGCGCCCGCCCGACGGCGACGATGCGGCAGAAGGCCGCGGCGCGCTCGAGGGTGACCGCGAGGTCGCCCTCCGCCACTCCCGCGAGCACGGCGTCGACGACCTCGACGACCTCGCGGGGTCCCGGCGGATCGGCCACCCCGGCGACGACCTCGAGGACGGGGGCGTGATGCCGTCCCTCGGCGAACTGCCGGGCAACGGAGGCCGGTTGGCGCTGCACCCACGTGCGCAGGACGTAGAGGCGCCACAGTGCTCCCGCGAGGGAGTCGGCCGGCGCGTCCGCCCACAGGCTGGCGATGATCTCCAACCCCTCGTCCTGAGCGAGGCGGACGACGCGGCGAGTGATCTCGGCGTCCCGGGCCGAGCGGGCGCCGTGCACGAGGGCACTGGCGGCGGCATGCGCCGCCTCCTGGACAGCAGCGGGGTCGACGCCACCGGCGAGGGCCACGATGGCGTCGTCCCCGGGCAGGGCCGGGCGGTGATGCCGGCGGGAGGAGCGCTGAGACGGGTCGGGCACGAACCCGATGGTGTCATCGGATGCTGGGTGGTGCGCGAGGCCGTCACCCGGCAGCCGGTGGACCCCTGGGTCAACCCCGGTAGGGGGGCGGGGGAACGGCCAACGACGCACGCGGGCAGTCCTGCAGACGCAGGCCACCGTGCCCCAGCGCCTCGTCGCACAGTGACTCCACACTCCAGCCGAGCTGGGAGCCGAACAGGGTCACCGTCACGCGGTAGATCGTGATCTCGTACTTGGTGGGCGTTCCGTAGGCGACGTGGATACGGCCGATGAGCTCGGCGCCGGCCGCGTTCTCGGTTCCGTTCCAGGGGCGGTCGTAGCGGCTCCACAGGGCGGGGCCGGCCTGCCAGACGCCTCCGTTCTGCACGTCACGCAACGCGAGTTCCACGAGGACGTTGCGCGCCGCGTCCTCGGGCACGATCGCCGCGGGGCGGATGACCTCGGAGATCTCCCCGGTCGTGGCCCGGATCGGTGTCAGGGTCTGCTGTTCGTCCACGGGCGGGGAAGTCCTCTCCTGCGACCGCGCTCCCGGTGCCTCCGGCGGCCTGCGGTGTCTGCTCGTCCCATCGGCGCGGGCGCTGCCCACCTGAGTCCCGAGGCGGGGTCGGTCGGGTCGGACAGATCAACGGCGAATCGATGGGAGCGGTGGTGCCGGGAGCGATCCGTGAGGCATGATGTCCAGGTACGAGAAGTACGCCAAGTAGTCACATCGTCACAGCTGGTCGCTCGCTTGCGTTCGTGAGGTCGTTGGGGAAGACGTCCCTCACACCGACGCAGAGGAGAACGGCATGTCCGGTGCGACGACTCGCGGCGTGCTCTTCGTGCACTCCGCACCGCGAGCGCTCGTCCCGCACATCGAGTGGGCAGCCGGCGGTGTTCTCGGCACGCGCGCGTCCTTCGAGTGGACGAGCCAGCCGATCGCGCAAGGCTGCCTGCGCGCCGAATTCTCCTGGCAGGCCCCGCAGGGGTCCGGGGCGTTGCTCGCCTCCGCCCTGCGCGGTTGGGCGCACCTGCGTTTCGAGGTGACCGAGGAACCCAGCCAGGGCTGCGACGGGGGGCGCTGGAGCCACACCCCCGCCCTCGGGATCTTCCATGCCGTCACGGACGTGCACGGCAACGTCCAGGTCCCCGAGGATCGGGTCCGCGCTGCTCTCGACCTCATGAGCAGGCCCGGGGCGGACCCGGAGGCGGCGCGTCGTGCGCTCTCCCTCGCCGTCGGTGAGGCGTGGGACTGCGAGCTGGAGGCATTCCGGCATGCCGGTGACGACACCCCGGTCCGGTGGCTGCATCAAGTCGGTTGACCAGCGCCCGCTCGCCCCGGGACCGAACGCAGGGCCCCGCACCGAACCGGTGCGGGGCCCTGCGTCGTACGGGTCAGATGCTTGCGAACACGAGCGACACGTTGTGGCCGCCGAAGCCGAACGCGTTGTTCAATCCGATCAGGCGGCCGTCACCCGACAGCGGGCGCGGATCCTTGCGGACGACGTCGAGGGAGACCTCAGGATCGAGATCGTCGACGTTGATCGTCGGCGGAGCCAACCGATTGCGCAGCGCCAGCATCGTGAAGATGCTCTCCACCGCACCGGCCGCCCCGAGCAGGTGACCCGTCATGGACTTCGTCGCGGACACCGCGATGCCGTCGACGGCCGAACCGAGCGCGAGCCGCAACCCCTTGTCCTCGGCGACGTCCCCGACGGGGGTCGAGGTCGCATGGGCGTTGATGTGCACGAGGTCGGAGGCACTCACGTCGGCCGAACGCAGGGCGTCGGTCACCGCCCGGGACACCCCGGCCCCCTCGGGCTCCGGAGCGGCGACGTGGTAGGCGTCAGCGGACAGGCCCGCGGCGAGGATCTCGGCGTGGATGCGTGCCCCGCGCGCCTTCGCGTGCTCCTCCGATTCCAGCACCACGATCCCGGCACCCTCCCCGAGGACGAAACCGTCGCGTGCGGTGTCGAAGGGGCGCGAGGCCCGCTGCGGGTCCTCGTTGCGCCTGGACATGGCGTGCATGGCCGTGAAGGACGCGATGGGCAGCGGGTGGATCGCAGCTTCGGTGCCACCGGCGAGGACCATGTCGGCGCGCCCGCTACGGATCATCTCCACGCCGTAGGCCAACGCCTCCGCGCCCGAGGCGCAGGCGCTGACCGGGGTGTGCGCACCCGCGCGGGCGGTGTACTCGATGCTCAGCGCGGCTGTCGGGCCGTTGGCCATCAGCATGGGGACGGTGAGTGGGAGGACGCGTCGGGCGCCCTTCTCCTTCAGCGTGTCGTAAGCGGTCAGCAGGGTCCAGATACCGCCGATCCCGGTCGCGACGACCGACCCGAGACGCAGTGGGTCCACCTCGGGGGAACCGGCGTCGGCCCAGGCCTCGCGCGCCGCGATGACGGCGAACTGCTGAGAGGGGTCCAGGCGCTTGATCTCTCGACGCTCCAGGACGGAATCCGCCCGTACGGCCGCCTGGGCGGCGAACGTCACGGGCAGGTCGAACTCGTTGATCCAGTCGTCCGTGATCGGACGGGCACCGGACCGGCCGGCGAGAGCGGCTTCCCACGAGGTGGCGACGTCACCGCCGAGCGGGGTCGTCGCTCCCATCCCGGTGACGACGACGCGGCGAACGGTCGTCATGGTCGGTCTCCTTCTCCAGCTCTGACGGCGGTGGAACCGGCCGGCCCGTGGATCACGGGCCGGCCGTGCGTGCGGTGGGTCCTCAGCCCTGGGCCTGCGAGATGTAGGCGACGGCGTCGCCCACGGTGCGCAGGTTCTTGACGTCTTCGTCGGGGATGCGCACGCCGAACTTCTCCTCGGCGTTCACGACGATCGTCATCATCGACAGCGAGTCGATGTCGAGGTCGTCGGTGAACGACTTGTCCGCGAGGACACCGTCGGTGGGCAGGCCCGTCTCCTCGTTGACGATCTCGGCGAGACCGCCCAGGATTTCCTGCTCACTGGCCATGCGTGTTCCTCCATCTGCTGGGCGACCGGAGCACCGGCGCCGTGACGACCTGGAGCCGCGGGTCGTGCGGCTCCAGGAAACTGCGGGTCAGGCTAGGGCAGCCGGACGACCTGGGCGGCGTAGGACAGGCCCGCTCCGTAGCCGATGAGCAGTGCGAGCCCCCCCGACGGAGCGTCACCGTCGGCCATCGCGCGTTCCATGGCCAGGGGGACGGAGGCCGCGGAGGTGTTGCCCATGTCGACGATGTCGCGGGCGACGTGGACGGAGTCGGGGAGCTTCAACTGCTTGACCATCGCGTCGATGATGCGCCCGTTGGCCTGGTGCGGCACGAACACGTCGATGTCCTGCGCCGTGACGCCGGCCGCGTCGAGCGCGGCCTGCGCGACGGGGGCCATCTGCCATACGGCCCAGCGGAAGACCGACTGACCCTGCTGCTCGAGGTAGGGCCAGCGATCCGGCTCCTCTGCTGCCGCAGCGGCTTCCGCGACCTGCGCGGTGCGCAGTTCCAGCCAGGAGATCCTCGACTTGATGGCGTCGGCCTGCCCGCCGTCGGAACCCCAGACGGTGGGCCCGATGCCGGGCTCGCTGGCAGCGCCGACGATCGCGGCGCCGGCGCCGTCGGCGAAGAGGAACGCCGTCGAGCGGTCGTGCTTGTCGGTGAAGTCGGAGAGTTTGTCGACCCCGACGACCAGCACGTTGCGCGCGGTCCCGCCGCGCACGAGGTCGCTCGCCACCGCGATGCCGTGGCAGAACCCCGCGCAGCCGGCGGAGATGTCGAAGGCGGCGGCGGGGGTGGCCCCGAGGCGGTGAGCCAGCACCGCGGCGGCGGCCGGCGTCTGGAACGGATAGGAGACGGTCGCCAGGATCACGGCATCGAGGTCGGCACCGGTCAGCCCGGCGGCGGCCAGTGCCTTCGCCCCCGCATCCTCGGACATGTCGACGACCGAGACGTCGGGAGCGGCCCAGCGGCGGGTCTTGATCCCGGTGCGCTGCTGGATCCATTCGTCGGAGGAGTCGATCCAGGTGCACACCTCCGCGTTGTCGATGACGCGCGGGGGCCGGTGCGCCCCGACACCCAGGATCCGGGCTTCGCGGGTCTCGGCCGACTTCAGGCTGCTCACAGGGCTACCTCCGTGGTGACGGTGGCACCCACGCCGCCGTGGTCGGCGATCATGGTCCGGGCCCGCTCGAGGTCGGCGGGGCTCTTCAGCGCGAGGACGTCCACACCCTTCAGTGTGCGCTTCGCCAGGTTCGTCAACGTCCCCGCCGGCGGAACCTCGATGAGCCCGGTCACGCCGAGACGCGCGAACGCCTCGGTGCAGGCATCCCAGCGGACCGGTCTGCTGACCTGGGCGACGAGCCTGCGCAGCACCTCGGCGCCGTTGCGTACGAGCTCACCGTCGGCGTTGGCGGCCATCGGGACACTCGCCATCGCGGGGTCGATACCACCGACCAGGGACTGCAGCGTCGCGACCGCGGGTGACATGTACTCGGTGTGGAACGCGCCCGCGACCTGCAGCGGGATCACCCGCGCTCGCACGGGCGGCCCGGCGGCGAGAGCGGCCAGTGCGTCGAGGGTGCCCGCGGCCACCACCTGCCCCCCGCCGTTGGTGTTGGCCGGGGTGAGTCCGTGCGCGGCCAGGGCGGCCGCCACCTCCTCGGGGTCGCCCCCCAGCACCGCGCTCATGCCGGTGGGGGTCCCGGCCGCGGCGGTGGCCATCGCCCGACCCCGTTCCCGGACCAGCACGAGTGCCTGTTCGGGGGTCAGGACGCCCGTGGCTGCGGCGGCCGTCAGCTCACCGACGGAGTGCCCGCCGACAGCCCCGGCGACCTGGGCGAGCTGCGCGGGGGAGCCCACCAGCTCGCGCAGTCCCAGCAGACCGGCGGCGACGATCAGCGGCTGGGCGACGGCCGTGTCCCGCAGCGTCTCGGCGTCGGAGACGGTGCCGTGGGTCTCCAGGTCGTCGCCCACGACGGCGGAGGCCCACCGCAGACGGTCCGCGACACCCGGGAGTTCGAGCCACGGGGCGAGGAAACCGGGGGACTGCGATCCCTGGCCGGGGAAGACGACGACGAGCACGGTCTCAGCCTGACGTGTCGACGGGGCTGATCACGGTCACGACGTTCACCGACTTTTTCGCTGACCCTTGGAGGAATCCTCCAAAAGAACCCGCAGGTGTCCCTGCGTGAGCGCAGTCGGAGGTGAGTTCCCCGGCCCGCGGCGTCACTTGTTCAGTGACCGGCGTCCGGACGGGAGTCGCTGCGTCCCGTCGTCCCCACCTGCGACAACCGTCCCAGGGCGAGCGCCGTCTGCAGGACGAACCGTTCCCGCGGGGCCGACGGCGTCCACCCGCACACCTCGCTGACCCGGCGCAGCCGGTAGCGGACCGTATTGGCGTGGACGTACAGCGAGCGCGCGCAGGCCTCCAGGGAGCCACCGTGTTCGAGGTAGGCCGTCAGGGTCTCCAGCAGCGCGCCACCGGCCTGAACGAGTGGGACGTAGGCGCGATCCACCAGGGCGCGCCGGGCCGTCGCGTCACCCGACAGTGCACGCTCGGGCAGCAGGTCGTCGGCGAGGACCGGTCGTGGGGCCTCCGGCCAGGCCCGGGCCGCGACCACCCCCGCGAGCGCGGCGCGGGCCGAGCGCGCGGCGACGGGCAGCGACGCGACGGTGGGCCCTACAACGACCGGCCCGGGCCCGAACTCCGTGCGGGCCAGTTCCTCGGCCATGGCGTAGACGTCGAGCGTCGTCCCCGACAACACGACGACGAGCCGGTCACCCTGGACCCCGACGAGCGCCTCCCCGCCCCCCGCCCGCACCACGGTGCGCACCCGAGGTACAACCCCCGCCGAGGACGGCCCACCCGACTGCTCGCCGGCGCCCGCGAGTCGGGAGGCTCCGATGACCACCGTCGTGGGCGTGTCCAGGATCCAGCCCAGGGCCGCCGCGCGGGAGGAGATGGTGTCCTCGCCGTCACCACGCAGCACCGCGTCCACCACGAGTGCCTCCAGGCGGGCGTCCCAGGCCCCGCGAGACTCCGCAGCCCGCGCGTAGACGGCGGCCGCCGCGAAGGCCACCTCGCGGGAGTAGCGCAGCAGCGCCTCGCGGGCGAGCAGCTGCTCCTCGGGCGAGCTCGCACCGACGACGGCGTCCAAGCCCTCCTCGACGACCGTGATCGCCGTGCGGACCAGCTCGACCGTCTGCTGCAGGGTGACCGAACGCATCAACTCGCGCGGAGCCGTCCCGAAGACGGCCGTGCTCGCGAGGACGTCGGGGTCCGGCTCCGTCAGCCAGCGTACGAAGTCGGTGAAACCGGCCTGGGCGACCAACCCGACCCACGACCGTTCGTCGGGGGGCAGTGCGGCGTACCACGGGAGCCCGTCGTCCATCCGGGCCACGATCGCCGATGCGAACGAACCGGCCGCCGCCTCCAACCGCTGGACGCTCTGCTCGGAGAGTTCGCAGCGAACGGCAGGCACCTCGCGAGCGTACGGGTACCGGTGCGCAACCCGAGCCGCCTCGCCCCCCCTGGGCTATGGTCGCGCTGGG